>CAMQBP010000041.1 GCA_946999025.1 uncultured Prevotella sp.
TTTCATGCAAAAATGTCAATTTTTTATCTCAAAAATAGCCCTTAAATCGGCTCTTGAAAAGTTTCAATATAGAAAAAATCGATAGGCAGAGAGGATGCAAATAAGGGATGATGTGGAAAGAAAAATCGTGTTTTATGGTAAAAGCAATGGTTTCACTACACAAGAAGCATCCTTTTACCGGGTTATATGCACGCTATTGCCAGTCAATTATATGCATATTGGGGGCATGAAAGCATGCTTTTTAGCCGAAAAATGCTTGAATTTGGTTACGAATGCGGCTGAATAATTTGTAATATGTTGTGCATCAACGAAGTGCGAAAAACGCTCATGCTTGGCGTATTTGCAAGCAAACCTGTGTTCGTTTGTAAATAAGCCAAGCATGAGAAGATGTGTTGTCAAGAAAATTCACGAAGATAAACCTACACGAAAGGATGAGGTTCAATGTAAATGTGAAATGGCAGTCTGGGCTTGGAATCCTGAACCAGACTGCCAAACTATGTTTAAGACTTACTCTTGTCGCGCGTAGCCATGATGAAATAGCTAATCAATAGCAGGTAAGCGGCCAGTGAAAGCAATTCGGACAAGGGGTTGGCAAGCCAGTCGGGATTGATGGGGTTGAAGCCCGTAAAGCGCAGCAATGCGCTCAAAACGCCCATCAACGCACCGCCGGCGATGAAGCCGCTGGCAAGCAGCGTACCCTTCTCTCCGCGCTGTTTGTTCACTTCATTATTTTTGCTGCGCGTGGTGACAAACCAGTGAATGGCGCCACCGATGAGGAGGGGCGTGTTGAGTTCCAACGGAATGAACATGCCCAATGCAAATGCCAGTGCAGGAATCTTGAGCAAAGTGAGGATGATGGCCAGCAAAGCACCGATGCCATATAAGATCCAAGGTGCGCCCGCACCATTCATCAAGGGCTCGATGACAGCTGCCATGGCATTGGCTTGCGGAGCCACTAAATGCCCTTGTTGTGCCGGATCGAAGCCGTAAGTCTGATTGAGCAGCATCATCACGCCGCCTACAGTTGCCGCACTCACCAGGGTTCCCAAGAACTTCCAAGTTTCTTGTTTGGCTGGTGTCGTTCCCAACCAATAGCCAATCTTCAGGTCAGTGACAAACGCACCGGCCATGGAGAGAGCGGTACACACCACACCTCCCATAATCAAGGCGGCTACCATGCCCTCCGTACCGTTGAGTCCCACGGCTGCCATCACCACGCTGGCCAAAATAAGTGTCATCAAGGTCATGCCCGATACCGGGTTGCTGCCTACGATAGCAATGGCATTGGCTGCCACGGTGGTAAACAAAAAGGCAATGACGGCCACCAAGAGAATGGCTATCAGCGCATGCGTAAAGTTGTGCATCACGCCCAAAAGGAAGAATGCGAAGGTGATGAGAATGGCGGCAATGGAGCCGATGGCAATGACGCGGAACGAGATGTCCCTGCGTGTGCGTATCTCTTCTTTTGTCACCTCACCTTGGCCTTTCATCTCCTTAGCTGCCAATCCTACCGCACTTTTGATGATGCCCCAGCTCTTCACGATGCCAATGATGCCCGCCATGGCAATGCCACCGATACCAATGCTCTTGCCGTAAGTGGTGAAAATCAGCTCGGGAGACATCTCGCCAACCGTCATGGTGAGGTTGGTGCCACCGATGTTTAAGATGGTGTCGCCAAACAACAGCGACAGTCCTGGCACGATGAGCCACCAAACGGTTAATGAACCCATACAGATAATAAAGGTATATTTCAGTCCGATGATGTAGCCAAGACCCATTACGGCCGCGCCAGTGTTTACCTTAAAGATCAGTTTTGCCTGGTCGGCCAGCTGCTGACCAAAGCCGAAAACGCGGGTGGTGAAGTTCTCGTTCCACCATCCAAAGGTGGCTACGATGAAGTCATAAAGCCCACCAACCAGTCCGGCCATGAGCAATGGCTTGGCTTGCGATCCGCCTTTGGCACCGCTGACGAGCACTTGCGTGGTGGCAGTGGCTTCTGGAAATGGATATTTGCCATGCATGTCGCTCACAAAATATTTGCGGAAAGGAATCAGAAATAGAATGCCAATGACTCCTCCGAGTGCCGAACTCATGAAGATTTTCATGAACGACGCACTCATTTCGGGGTACTTGGCTTGAAGAATGTAAATGGCAGGCAGGGTGAAGATGGCTCCAGCTACCACTGCACCCGAGCAGGCTCCGATGCTCTGTATAATCACATTCTCGCCAAGTGCCTTGTTTCGCTTGGCGGCTGTTGATACGCCTACGGCGATAATGGCAATGGGGATGGCTGCCTCAAACACCTGTCCTACCTTCAAACCCAGATAGGCTGCGGCGGCCGAGAACAACATCGCCATAAGGATACCCCATGTCACTGACCACGCATTGACCTCGGGGTAGGTTTGGTTTGCGTGCATGATGGGTTGATACTCTTCTCCTTCTTTCAGTTCCCTGAAAGCATTTTCAGGTAATTGCACTGACTCTTTTTCCTTGTTTTCCATAAGTAATATTTGTGTTTTTGCTGACAAAGATATACTAAATCAATAAGATAGCAAAACGAATTGTAAGATTTTATTCCACTTTGTTATGAACGCTGTTGCGAGGTGTCGAAAGTAAAAAGATGGATGGCGATAGGAGATAGTTGAACTATTTTTTATACATTTGCATTCCCAAGTTGATAACACGATAAAATACTTCACACATGGCCACTACCAAAAACAAGCGTCCAGCACCGATAGATAACTCTTATGCACATGTTCAGCCACAAGCAACTGACGTAGAACGAGTTGTGCTTGGTTCGCTGATGATTGACAAAGACGCTTTTTCCATCATTTCTGAGATTCTTCGGCCAGAATCTTTTTACGAGCCCAGGCACCAGAAAATCTTCCATGCCATCCAATCGTTGACGATGGAGGAGAAGCCGGTTGACATCATCACCGTGACCGATCAGCTGAAAAGAGAGGGGACGTTGGACGAGGTAGGGGGCGCTGCCTATGTGGTGGAGCTTAGTGCACAGGTTGCGTCATCAGCCAATATCGAGTATCATGCCAAAATACTCTCGCAGAAATCGCTCGCGCGTGAACTGATTTCGTATGCCAGTGTCATCGAAACCAAGGCGTTTGATGAGTCGCAGGATATAGATGAATTGATGCAAGAAGCCGAAAGTGACCTCTTCACGTTGTCGCAAACCAACATGAAGAAGGACTATACGCAAATTGATCCTGTGATAGCCCAAGCAACAGAAATACTGCAAAAGGCATCTGCCAACAAAGGCGATTTGACGGGAATACCTTCTGGATTTACCAAATTGGATGAGAAAACAAGTGGCTGGCAGAAGTCCGACTTGGTGATTATTGCCGGCCGTCCGGCAATGGGAAAAACGTCTTTTGCGCTTTCTATCGCTAAGAATATAGCCGTAGATCATCAGGTTCCCATTGCATTCTTCTCACTGGAAATGAACAATGTACAGTTGGTTAACCGCTTGATATCTAATACTTGTGAGGTTGCGGGCAACAAGATTCTGAGTGGACAATTGACTGCTGATGAATGGAAGCGTTTTGATACGAAAGTGAGAAACCTTATGGGTACACCTATTTATATAGATGACACGCCTGGACTGAGTATCTTTGAACTTAGAACCAAGGCGCGCAGGCTGGTAAGAGAGAAAGGCGTGCAGATTATCATGATAGACTACTTGCAGCTGATGAATGCCAATGGCATGCGGTTTGGCAACCGTCAGGAGGAGGTTTCTACCATCTCCCGCTCGTTGAAAGGACTGGCCAAAGAGCTGGATATTCCTGTACTGGCTCTGTCACAGTTGAGCCGTAACGTGGAGAATCGTGATGGATTGGAGGGAAAACGACCGCAGTTGAGCGACCTTCGTGAGTCGGGTGCTATCGAACAGGATGCCGACTTGGTGCTGTTTGTGCACAGACCGGAGTATTATCGCTTGTATGAAGACAACAATGGGGTGGACTTGCGGGGTAAAGCTCAAATCATCATAGCCAAGCATCGTAAAGGTGCAACGGGCGATGTGCTGCTTAATTTCCGCGGCGAGTATACGCGTTTTGAGAACTTGGACGAAGGTTATTCGATGCCAATTCCAGAGGGTGGCGAGTTTATGGAGTCGCGTCTTAATGGAGGTTTCCCACCCCCAGAGGTCTCTCCTTTAGGAGATTTGCCTCCTACAGAGTCTGTTCCGTTTTGACGAACGGGCACTCTTCTCAATGAATAAGAAAGAGCTGTTGATGTAAAGTGATGTAAATGAAACAGATATGAGGGATATTATTAGCATGTTGAGGTTGACTTTAAAGGCTTTTCCTTTCAGTGGAAAGACGTGTATCTTGTCTGTTTCCGCACTTTTTTTCTTATTCCTTTTGCCTGTAAATGGCTTTGCACAACAGCGTGAAGCGTTGCGTGATAGTTTGAAGAAGGCCACCGAAGCCTTGGAATATCATCCTGATAGTGTAGACTTGCGCTTGAAAAAAGCTGCGTGGAATTTACAATTAGAACAGTGGCAGTATGCTAAAGACGAGTATGATTGGGTGCTGAACAGTGATCAGCACAACATCGCTGCCTTGTATTATCGGGCTTTCGCCAATCAAAAGTTGGGGAGATATAATTTTGCTCGACTTGATTATGAGAATCTCTTGCAAAGAGTTCCTGGACATTTTTCTGCACTCTTAGGGCTGGCTTTGCTCAATCAGAAAGACAAACACCATACGGAAGCGCTCAATCAGATTAACCAGTTGGTGAGTCAGCATGCCGACAGTGCAGTGGCTTATGCTGCTCGTGCGGGAATTGAAGTAGAGCAGGGGATGCTTGAGTTGGGCGAATACGATTATTCAGAGGCCATCAAAAGAGATCAGAATAATACCGATTATCTGCTGAACAGAGCCGAACTGCGCATTCAATTGGGTAAAACTGAAAAGGCAAGAGAAGATCTTGACCGTCTTGTGTCATTAGGTGTTCCGCGCCCAGCCCTCAAGAATTGGTATAGAAGACTGAAACAATGATTTTGAAAACGCCACGCCCTAACAACTTTATTTCCTTGTTCTATCTCTTTTAAGGCATGGCTGTGCCGGTGCTATTTCATGTCAAGCGGGAACAAACCATACAGTCGGTCGTCAATCATATCGGTAATCTCCTTGAAATCTTGTGGATTTTCTTTGAAATGAAGACGGTCGCCATCTACAATCATGAGGTTCCCTTTGTAGGTGCTAATCCAGTTTTCGTAAAGCGTGTTGAGCCCCTGTAAGTAGTCTATTCGGATGGATTTCTCAAATTCACGACCACGTTTTTGGATATGAGAAACAAGGTTTGGAATCCCTGAACGAATGTAAATCAAGAGATCTGGCAGCTTTACGAGCGACATCATGAGATTGAAAAGGTCTGTATAGTTGTCAAAGTCGCGGTCGCTCATCATACCCATACTGTGCAAGTTGGGTGCGAAGATGCAGGCATCTTCAAAGATGGTGCGGTCTTGAATGATGGTGTCGTGGCTCTTGCTGATGGCAACGACGTCTCTGAATCGCTTGTTGAGAAAGTAGATTTGCAGGTTGAACGACCATCGTGTCATGTCGGCATAGAAATCGTCCAGATACGGATTGTTGTCTACTGGCTCAAATTGTGGTATCCAATTATATCGTTTGGCAAGCATGGTAGTGAGGGTTGTCTTGCCGCTTCCTATGTTTCCAGCAATGGCTATGTGCATGATGAATGTGTTGTTGTTGTGTGAATAGAATGATTGTTGATATGTTGAAAAGACGTTGCGTTGTGATTACAGATTGCCAAAGAGGCCAAACAGTTGCGCGTCTATCTTATCGATGATTTCTGAAAAGTCTTTCGGATTGTGCTCAAAGTCAAGCGCGTCCGCCTCAATGATGAGCTTTTTTCCTTGGTATTTGTTGCGAATAAAATCTTCGTAACGTTCGTTCAGGTTGGTGAGATACTCCAGTGGAATGGCCTGTTCGTAGTCTCGTCCGCGCTTTTGGATATGTCCAACCAGGTTGGGAACAGACGAACGAAGGTAAATCATGAGGTCAGGAAGTTTGACAGCCATCATCATAGCCTCAAACAGTTCCATGTATGTATTGAAATCTCTGTCAGACAAATGACCCATATCTCGATTGTTAGCGGCAAAAACATATACCCCTTCGTATATCGAACGGTCTTGTACGATGGTTTCTTTTGATTGAGCTATATCCAGTAAGTCGTGAAAACGTTGCTTCAAGAAGTAAACCTCAATGTTGAAAGCCCATCGTTCAATGGATCGATAGTAGTCGTCCAAGTATGGATTAATGTCTACCGATTCCAATTTAGGTGTCCACCCATAATGTTTAACCAACATGTTTGTGAGGGTTGTCTTGCCGCTTCCGATGTTTCCTGCGATGGCTATGTGCACTGTTCTTGTCTTACTAAGAGTTGATGACTACACAGAATGAGCAGAGCGTATTCTATCTATTAGATTCAAAGATGCAAAGCCTTTCTGCGTTTTGCCTGCAAAGTTAGCCCAAACAGTGCATACTTCAAAATATATTAGTTGGTTTTTCTTGGCCTCCGTTCATCTTGACTTTCTCTTTTAGGAGGAAGTCGTCAGCTGTTCGTATGCGATGTTTTTCCCTTTTAGTTTGATGTGTTATAATGTTTGACGAAAGGTTATTTATTTTTAATTACGCCCATATCTCATCCAATTCGTGCATGCAATTGAAATGAAAATCCTATATTTGTGTCATACAGAATGATTCATCAAAAACATAAAAATATGAAAGGACAAGTTTTATCTGCAGCACTCATCGCCTTCAGTATCGTCGTTTTAGGATTTGCGATAAAGGGCGGTATCGATAACTTTGTGAACAAAGACCACAAGGTAACGGTAAAGGGATTGTCGGAAAAAGAGGTTGAGGCGGACAAAGTGACATGGCCCATCTTATCCAAAGAAATTGGCAACGACCTGCCACAGCTGTATAAGAACATTGCCAACACACAGGCCATCATCAAAAATTTCTTGCTGAGCAATGGTATTTCTGAAAGCGAAATCAGCGTTAACGCACCTTCCGTGATTGATATGAATGCCAATCAATATTCTAATAACGAGTCGCGTTATCGCTACAACATTACCTCATCGATAACCGTAACCTCGAAGAAGGTGAAGTTGGTGAGGAGCATTATCGCCAAGCAAGGCAGCTTACTCAAGGAAGGAGTGGCCATTGTGGATGGTGGATATGAGAATCCTGTGAAATACGAGTATGTGTCTTTCGCGGCCATGAAACCCAAGATGATGGAGGAAGCCATTGATAATGCTGAGAAAACTGCCCAGCAGTTTGCTGAAAACAGTCGCAGCAAACTGAACAAGATCACCAGTGCTGATCAAGGACAGTTCTCCATTGAAGACCGTGACTCCAACACTCCTTTTATCAAAAAAGTAAGAGTGGTAACCACCATTACTTATTCTTTGAAAGATTAGCCGCCGTTGAACGTCACGCTAAACGATTGATAGTCTAATCGAGTGCCGTTGGCTTTGTGCGTGAAAGATTAAGAAAACAACGGATGTTTCATCGTGAAGCATCCGTTGTTATCTTGAGGTAGGTATGTGATGATGATTCACCTACCCGCTTGTTTCTTGTGTGTAAACGAAGTATTTTGCTTATTTGTTCTTCAGCAAGTCACGAATCTCGGTCAAGAGTTTCTCTTCTGCTGTTGGTTCAGGTTTTGCGGGTGCAGGTTCTTCTTCTTTCTTCTTCACAATTTTCATGACTGCTTTGACGAGCAAGAACACACAGAAGGCGATAATCAGGAAATCTACTGTCTGCTGAATAAAGTTGCCATAGTTCACCGTTACGGCTTCCATAGTCTTGCCATCTTCTGAAAGTTTCTCACCAAGTGTGCAACTCAAATCTGTAAAGTTGACACCGCCTAACAGAAAACCAATGGGAGGCATGATAATATCATTCACGAGGGATGTAACAATTTTGCCGAAGGCACCTCCGACGATCACACCGACAGCCATGTCTACTACATTGCCACGCATGGCAAATGCTTTAAACTCATTTAAAAACTTCTTCATACTTATCTTTTTTTTATAGTAATAATCGATATTTTGTCATGTAGACTTGTCATTGTTCTTTCTCAATAAATATATTCTGTAAAGTTATCGAATAACAAGGCTTTTTTATATTATTTAATACATGAATCACATGCAAATATAGAAAATAAATTGTAACTTTGCATACAAATAAAGGATAATTGTTACATGATGTTCGCTTTTTTCGTTGTTTCATGACTCGATGAGAGATTCTGTCATCAGGATGGCAATCATTTCTATGATATATATTTTAACCCTTTAATAAATAAACTAAAAGTAAAATGATTAAAATTGGTATTAACGGTTTTGGCCGTATCGGTCGTTTCGTTTTCCGTGCTTCTTTGGAAGAAGCTAATGCAAAAGACGTAGTAGTTGTAGGTATTAACGACCTTTGCCCAGTTGATTACTTGGCATACATGCTGAAATATGACACCATGCACGGTCAGTTCAAGGGCACAATCGAGTGCAACGTTGAGAAATCTGAACTGATTGTTAACGGTAATAAGATTCGTGTGACTGCAGAACGCAACCCTGCTGACTTGAAGTGGGATGAGATTGGAGCAGAATATGTTGTTGAGTCAACAGGCTTGTTCTTGACAAAAGAGAAATCACAGGCTCACATCCAGGCTGGTGCCAAATATGTTGTAATGTCTGCTCCTTCTAAGGACGACACTCCAATGTTTGTTTGCGGTGTAAACCACGACAAGTATCAGAAGGGTACACAGTTCGTATCTAACGCTTCTTGCACCACCAACTGCTTGGCTCCTATCGCTAAGGTGTTGAACGACAAGTTTGGTATCACCGATGGTTTGATGACCACTGTGCACTCTACTACCGCAACACAGAAGACTGTTGACGGTCCTTCCATGAAGGATTGGCGTGGTGGTCGTGCCGCTTCTGGCAACATCATTCCTTCTTCTACAGGTGCTGCAAAGGCTGTAGGTAAGGTGATTCCTGAGTTGAACGGCAAGTTGACAGGTATGTCAATGCGTGTTCCTACTTTGGATGTTTCTGTTGTTGACTTGACCGTTAACTTGGCTAAGCCAGCTTCATACGAGGAAATTTGCAAGGCTATGAAGGACGCTTCTGAGGGCGAACTGAAGGGTATTCTTGGTTACACCGATGAGGCTGTTGTTTCTTCTGACTTCTTGGGCGACCCACGTACCTCCATCTTTGACGCTAAGGCAGGTATCGCTTTGACAGACACCTTCGTAAAGGTTGTGTCTTGGTACGATAACGAAATTGGTTACTCACACAAGGTTGTTGAGTTGATCAAGCACATGGCAAAGGTTAATGGCTAATCAAAATTAGTCGTTTAACGATAAATAAGCCGTTCGAAACATCTCGAACGGCTTTTTTTTATTATATTTGTCGCGTGAAGATGTTAACAATCTTAGGTCCAACGGCCAGTGGGAAAACGGCATTTGCAGCCCATCTTGCAGCCGATATCGGTGCTGAAATTATCAGCGCCGACAGCCGACAGGTGTATCGAGGGATGGATATCGGTACAGGCAAAGACCTCTCTGACTATGTCGTTCACAAGCAAATTCCCTACCATTTGATTGACATTGTAGATGCTGGAGAGAAGTACAATCTGTTCCGGTATCAGCAAGATTTTCATACAGCATACGAGGATGTCGTTTCCAGAGGCATCATTCCCATCCTCTGTGGCGGTACCGGTCTGTACATAGAAGCCGTGTTGAAAGGTTATGCGCTGTCGCCCGTGCCACAGAATGAGCAGTTGAGGCAGCAGCTTAGCGATAAGTCTTTGGCCGAGTTGACGGACATCCTGGTTGATTTGAAGCAGAAAAACCATTCGGTGATGCACAATCAATCTGACGTGGATACAGCGCAGCGCGCCATCAGGGCCATTGAGATTGAAACCCATCTGTTGCAGCATCCCATGCCCGATCGCGCGTTGCCACCCATTGATGCATGCATCATTGGGCTGAACATTGACAGGGAAGAACGACGAAAAAAGATTACCGACAGACTGAAGCATCGTTTGGAAAACGGTATGATTGAGGAGATTCAAGGACTGTTGGCAGCAGGTATACCGCCTGAAAATCTGATCTATTATGGATTGGAATATAAGTATGTGACCGAGCATGTCATTGGAAAAACTACCTACGACGAGATGTTTCAGCAACTCGAAATCGCCATCCATCAGTTTGCCAAGCGGCAAATGACCTGGTTCAGAGGGATGGAACGCAGAGGGTTCGTCATCCATTGGATTGACGCGACGCTGCCCATGGAAGAAAAAATAACAAGAACGAAAGAGATATATGGCTATTGACAACAAACGGTGGGGAATTGTTTACTGCCCCAAGAGTAACGCTTTAAGACCCCAAAAATATTGGGAGCGCATCGAAAGAAGCCTCCAGGCCAATGGGGTGGAGTACGACTATGTGCAAAGCGAGAATTCCGCAAGCGTGAGTCGCTTGGTCAAGATGTTCATCAATACAGGCTATAAGACGATTGTCATCGTAGGCGGTGACTCGGCTCTCAATGACACTGTAAACTGTATGATGCAGACTGATTCACAGTTGCGTGGTGAGATTTCCCTGGGACTCATCCCCAATGGACTGATGAACGATTTTGCTCATTTCTGGAACATGCGGGAAGGTGAGGAAGAACATATCATCAAAGCGTTGAAAAAACGCCGTGTCAAGAAACTGGATTTGGGTTGCATGCGATACACCAACAAGGATGGTGAGGCCTGCAGGCGCTATTTCTTGAATTGCGTGAACATAGGCTTCATAGCAGCCATCATGAACCTGCGCCGCAAAACGCGCCGCTTATTTGGTTCGCGAACGTTGTCGTTCTTTTTTTCTTTCGCCTTGTTAATCTTCCAACGACTGGATTATAAAATGCATCTCAAGATTAATACCGATATCATTAAGCGTAAGGTGATGACGGTGTGCGTGGGCAACTCGCTGGGGTATGGCCAAACGCCAAATGCCGTTCCCTACAACGGTCAGTTGGATGTTTCTTTGGTCTACCATCCCGAAATGACCCAGCTTTTCGAAGGTATCTACTTGTTCTTGCGGGGTAAGTTCCTCAATCACAAGAGCGTACACCCTTATCGTACTAAAAAAGTGGAAGTGTTTGCGGCGGAACATGCCATGGTGGGTATTGATGGCCGACTGATGAAGACGCCAGTTGGAAAATTCACATTGTCGATAGAACCAGAAGTCATCAGTTTCTTGTTGCCCGACTAATCTTTTCTCTTCTTTTTGCTGTCGCGATTCAAGTCCTTTGCGTTTCAGTTCCAAACCCATTGAGTTTGGCCTCTAAACGCATTGACTTTAACCTCCAAACCCATTGACTTTGGCCACCAAACCCATTGAGTTTTGTTTACCAGCGTTCACTGAACTGGTTTTTGGGCGTTACATCCGTCTTCATGCCAGTATCGACATAGGTTTTTTACCAGCTATGTTTTGGGGAAACCCATGCTTGTGAACGATGCTGGAACCACGTTGCCTACTAACATCGACAGACAAGACAGAAAACTACATTTGTAGCTCATCCACGGCGAAATAAGATGGATTTTACAAATAAAGTTCGCTTTTATTTTGCTTTCAATTGAAAAATGACTAACTTTGAATGCGCCGTCAAACACGCTGGAAAGTTGCTTGCTGCGGCCGTTAAATCTATTAACAGACCAATATTATACCTTAATAGGCCTATGAGCTATCTTAAATTTGAACGGGCTTTCATGACTAATTTGGAGGAATCTCTCCAGAGAGAATTGCTGCGTACCAATCGGTCGGGAGCCTATTCCTGTTCCACCATTGTGGATTGCAACACCCGCAAGTATCACGGTTTGTTGGTTGTTCCCGTCCCCGAACTCGACGATGATAATCATGTGTTGTTGTCGTCGCTGGATGTAACGGTCATCCAACATGGCGCAGCCTTCAACCTGGGTTTGCACAAATATCAGGGCGATCATTTCAGTCCGAATGGACACAAATATATTCGTGAGTTCAATTGTGACAAAGTTCCTACGACCATCTATCGGGTAGGTGGGGTGTTGTTGAAGAAAGAGGTGGTTTTCCAACACTACGAAGACCGAATTTTGATATGCTATACGCTGCTGGATGCACACTCTGAAACCACTTTGCGTTTCAAACCTTTCTTGGCATTCAGGAGCGTTCGACAGTTCACGCACGAAAATGCGACGGCCAGCAGAGACTTTGCGCAAGTGGACAAGGGCATCAAGACATGTATGTACCCTGGTTATCCCGAGCTGTACATGCAGTTCTCTAAAGACAATGAGTTTGTGTTCCAGCCCGATTGGTATCGTGGGGTAGAGTATCCTAAAGAACGTGAGCGTGGCTATGCGTCCAATGAAGATCTCTATGTGCCCGGATATTTCGAGCTGAACATCAAGAAAGGAGAGCGGGTCGTGTTCTCGGCATCTACCTCTTCCTG
>CAMQBP010000042.1 GCA_946999025.1 uncultured Prevotella sp.
ATATTGGAAATGATTCCAGCCGAATCACAAAAGATTCCAACGGAATCACTTGAGGTTCAATGCGTTACATCCTCCGCTAATAAGCCAATTCTTTCAATTTTCTTTAGAGTTCAGCACCTGAATGAACGTCCAGGAAAACTTAATCTTTTATTTCTTTCTTGTTACGATGCTTACCGTGTGCAATGGTTGCGTAAAACCCTAATTTGTAACATTTGTAGATGAAGAGAGAAGGATGGGTACCCAGCAGATTGGCTTTCATCTTTGTTTGTGCGGCATGAAACAGCCACCGAAGGAGAGGTGCCAGGCCCAAAAGACGAAGTTTTTGATAAGTATCTAAAACTTTCGAATAGCCTTTCAGTTCTTCGTGGTATAAGTTGAGCGTGTACATGGCTTCCTCTGTTTTTGCCAGGAAGCTGACGTTTGATTCAAACTGTTGAAAACCAACAGGATTGTCAATGTGGTAAATGCGAATTCCAGCTGCCTCCAAAGACCTGCCAAACAGCACGTCTTCATAGCCATAGGTTTGTATTCGGTCATCAAAAGGATGAGCCTCCATCACCGACTTGGCCACCAGGAAGTTGGAAGTGTTAAACTGTTGATAGGGTGACTTGTTGCGCTCTGCTGCCGAATGTGAGTCCTCAGCCGCAGCTTCATAACGATATTTCAACGTTCCATCGGCTGGTTTCATCGGGCGTTGCACGCAGTTGCCGCCATAGATGACCATTGCCTGTCGATCTGCTTGCAGATATTGCAGAATGAAATCGTCTCTCGTGATTTTCATGTCACTGTCCAAGAACAGCAGCCAGTGATGGCGCGCCATGACAGTGAGAATGTTACGAATTTTAGCACGTCCTACATTGATGTTCCTACTGATGAACCTACAGTTGTCCAATGCATTGATTTCAGTGGCTTGCAGTCTGGTTTCCATGTGCGTGGAACCATCATCTACCACAATGATTTCATAGTGTAGTTTTGGTATGTTCGCAGCTTGACAAGCCAGTGCTTTGACCAAATCTACGCAACAATCGTTGTAGGTAGGGATTAAGATGGATAGTTCGCTGCGATTCATGGTTGACTGAAAAAAATGGAATGATATCGTTTAAAATCGATTCTGCTGGTTGTTACGACTGCTCAGCTTTGAGGTATTGCCCCGTAAGACTTTCCTTACAGTTGGCTACCTCTTCAGGTGTGCCTGCGACAACCAAGGAACCTCCCTTGTCACCTCCGTCCGGACCGAGGTCGATAACATAATCGGCATAGTTGATGACATCCAGATTATGTTCGATGACGATGATGGAGTGTCCTCTTTCTATCAATGCGTCGAATGCCGACAGCAGACGCTTGATATCCAGATAATGTAGTCCGGTGGTTGGCTCGTCAAAGATAAATAAGGTAGGTTCTTGCTTCTCGCGCCCAATGAAGTAAGCAAGTTTTACGCGCTGGTTTTCACCACCCGAAAGCGTAGACGAGCTTTGTCCCAACTTGATGTATCCTAATCCCACGTCATTCAGCGGTTGCAGTCGGCTGACCACCGTTTTCTCATTCAAGCGATTGAAGAACTCAATGGCCTCTGCTACCGTCATGTTCAGCACGTCATTGATGTTTTTTCCATCTACCCGCACATCCAGTATGTCCTTCTTGAATCGTTGGCCATGGCACGCTTCACATTCCAATTCGAGGTCGGCCATGAACTGCATCTCAACGGTGATGGTTCCTGCGCCTTTACATTCTTCGCATCTGCCGCCTTCGGTGTTGAAGGAGAAGTATTGAGGTGAGAAGCCCATTTGCTTGGCAAGCGGTTGATCGGCAAACAATTGTCTGATAGCATCGTAGGCCTTCACATAGGTTGCCGCATTGCTGCGCGTGCTCTTTCCTATAGGATTTTGGTCGACAAATTCTACATGCTCGATTTGTTTCCAGTCGCCTTCCAGCGAAATATATTCGCCAGGCTGATCGGCTACCTCATTCAAATGTCGTTTCAAGGCAGGGTAGAGGATGCCCTTCACCAAGGTTGATTTACCCGATCCGCTAACGCCAGTCACCACATCCAGCACGTTCAGGGGGAACTTTACATCAATTCCCTTCAAGTTGTTTTGTCTGGCACCTTTCACCTCGATGGCCATGTTCCATGACCTTCGAGAACTGGGTTTGTCGATAGTTTCTTTTCCTGTGAGGTATTGGATGGTGTGAGAGCGAGAGAACTGCTTGGCAAATTGTTCCTTGTTGCGGTCAATATCTTTGATGGATCCATTGAAAACAATTTCTCCACCCAATCTACCCGCATTGGGACCTACGTCTATCAAGGTGTCTGCGGCTTGCATAATTTCCTTGTCATGCTCCACCACAATGACGGTATTGCCCAATGCTTGTAGCTTTTTTAGCACACTGATCAATCGTTTTGTATCGCGACTATGCAAGCCAATGCTGGGTTCGTCCAGGATATAAAGTGAGCCCACCAAGGAACTTCCAAGCGATGTGGTGAGGTTGATGCGCTGGCTCTCACCGCCACTCAATGTGTTGGATTGGCGGTTGAGCGTGAGGTATCCCAGTCCCACGTCAATGAGAAACTGCAATCGGTTGTTGATTTCGGTGAGCAATCGTTTGCCAATCTCTGCGTCATGGTCGTCCAAGACGAGTTGTTTGAACCATGTGTGGAGGTTGGTGATGGACATTTCTACCAAGTCAGTGATGCTCATGCCGTTGATTTTCACCCAACTGGCCTCTCTTTTCAGGCGTGTGCCATGACAGGTTGGACAAGTGGTTCTGCCGCGATAGCGACTCATCATGACACGGTATTGAATCTTGTATTGATTCTCTTTCACCATTTGGAAAAAGGCATCAATGCTCACTCGGTCATGCTCGTCTTTGTGCATGTCGGATGGTAAGCCATGCCACAGCATGTCTTTTTCCTTTCTTGTCAACTCCAAGTAGGGCTTGAATATCGGGAAATCGTCTCGTTTCGCGCGTCGACAGAACTCATCTTTCCACTGGCCCATCTTTTCGCCGTGCCAACATTGTACACAACCATCGTAGACACTGAGGGTAGAATTGGGAATGACCAGTTTTTCATCAATGCCTATGATGCTGCCAAACCCTTCACAAGTAGGGCATGCTCCCAAAGGAGAATTGAATGAAAACATGTTGTCATTGGGTTCCTCGAAGGTCATACCGTCAGCTTCATAACGCATGGAAAACTCATAAGTTATGTTGGAGGGGAAGAACACCAGTCGGCATTCACCACGTCCTTCGTAGAAAGCAGTTTCGGCTGAGTCTATCAATCGGGAAATGACATCCTTGGCATCATCAACAGACAGGCGGTCAATCAATAGGAAAATCTCATCAACCTTTGCTTTTTCCAACGCTTCTTTGTCAGCCAGAAAGTCGTCTATCCGCACGAAATCATTCTTGAACCAAAGACGAGTGTAGCCCTCTTGAATTTCCATTTCAAGTTGTTTTTCCAGCGTTCTGCCTTCAATCAGGTGCAATGGAGCCAGGATAGCAAACTTGGTTCCCTTAGAGTATTGTTGCGTACAGTTGACGATGTCGTCAGTTGAATGCTTCTTTACCTCTTCGCCATTGGTGGGGGAGTATGTCTTGCCAATGCGGGCATAAAGCAAACGTAGGTATTCGTATATTTCGGTTGACGTGCCAACTGTGCTTCGAGGATTGCGAGAAATCACTTTTTGTTCAATGGCAATGGCTGGTGGTAGTCCCTTGATGAAGTCGCACTCGGGTTTACTCATGCGACCCAAGAATTGTCTTGCATAGGAGGAAAGTGATTCTACATAGCGACGTTGGCCTTCGGCATATAATGTGTCGAAGGCCAAGGATGATTTGCCGGAACCCGATAGTCCGGCTATAACAATAAATTGATTTCGAGGAATATTGATGCTGATGTTCTTCAGATTGTTGACACGGGCACCTTTTATTTCAATATATTCGTTCATTATCATGAGTTCATTGACATCAAGAACTCGTCATTGCTGTGGGTTCTTATCATTCTGTCATGAATTGAGTTCATTGCTTCAATTGGGTTCATGTCGGCAATATACTTGCGCAGAATCCACATCCTATCGAGTGTGGTCTTGTCTTGTAACAAGTCGTCACGACGGGTACTCGATGCAACCAAGTTGACAGCAGGGAAGATGCGCTTGTTAGAAAGTGACCGGTCTAATTGAAGTTCCATGTTGCCGGTTCCCTTGAACTCTTCGAAGATTACCTCATCCATCTTACTGCCCGTGTCAATCAGCGCTGTAGCGATGATGGTTAGTGATCCACCACCTTCTATGTTGCGGGCTGCACCAAAGAATCGTTTCGGCTTTTGTAATGCGTTTGCATCCACACCACCAGTTAAGACTTTTCCTGAAGCAGGGCTCACGGTATTATAGGCGCGGGCCAAACGGGTAATGGAATCGAGGAATATCACCACATCATGTCCACATTCAACCATTCGTTTGGCTTTCTCAAGCACGATTCCAGCAATCTTAACATGTCGTTCTGCCGGCTCATCAAATGTTGATGCGATGACCTCTGCATTCACAGTTCGCGCCATATCGGTCACTTCCTCTGGTCGTTCATCGATTAAAAGCATCATCAAATAAGCCTCGGGGTGGTTGGCAGCGATGGCATTGGCAATATCCTTCATCAAGATGGTCTTACCGGTTTTGGGTTGTGCCACAATGAGTGCACGCTGTCCTTTGCCGATAGGCGAGAAGAGGTCGACCACCCTTGTAGACAAATTGGTCGTTGCTTTGTCACCACAGAGTGTGAATTTCTCTTCTGGGAAGAGCGGAGTGAGATGTTCGAACTGTATTCTATCACGAATCTCATTTGGATTTCTTCCGTTGATCTTGTCGATGTTGGTCAATGGAAAGTACTTCTCTCCGTCATGTGGAGGGCGTACATGACATTGTACCACATCACCTGTCTTCAAGCCATACTTCTTGATTTGTGAGGTGGCCACATACACATCGTCAGGGGAAGATAGGTAATTGTAGTCGCTTGAACGCAGGAATCCATAGCCATCTGGCATGATTTCCAGTACACCATTTGCTTCAATGATGTCAGAAAAGTCGTATGCAGGTTGGTTGGAAGGGTTCGTGTTTACAGGAGTTTGGTATGAAGGCGATGGCATCACGGGTGTGGTAGGATTGTCAAACATGTCGTAACTGGGTACGGCTCCTTGATCCAAGATTGGTAAGTCTTGCACAACAATGAAATCAGTACCATCAGCAGGATCTCCTTCCCAAATACCTTCTGCGATGGCCTCGCGACGTTCTTGCTCGTTTTCGTTGTGTGCATTCACCTTCGCTTGTAACCGTTCCAATAAGTTGGTCATACCAGTGTCTTTATGAATTGTGTCTTCTGAGTTTGCCTCTGAGGCCTCTTCTTCCGCGTTCTCAGATTCTTTTTCATTCACCTCATCACGTGCTTCATTTAAGCGTGATGCTTCGGTATCGTCGTTATCTTCTATCTCTTTCTCTTGTTTTTCTGTATCGTCACGGTTTTCTTCATTCTTGGCATCAATCATTGCAAGAAGTTCAAGCTCGCGTTTTGTCTTTCTTCCCCTATGCTTAGGAATGGCTGCAAGTTCTTCTTCTGGTGTCAGTTCCTGCTCTTCTTGAGACGAAGTGTCATCTTTGCTCATATCATCCTCTTTAAATAAGGAAGTTGGCTCGCTGGCTGGTTTTTTCTTTTTCAAGTCGAAGTTCTCACCCTCTTTCCCATTCACCGAGTAAACTCTGTCAGTCTCACGCACCGGTATGCGTATACGCCGCCGCTTGGTACCTGTGGCGTTTTCATCTGTTTCTGACATCGCTTGTTTATCGAGTATTGAATATATGATTTCTTCTGGCGTATTGGTGTCGTCAAATTCGGCACCCAGTTTTTGAGCGATATCCGACAATTCTTGGATATCTTTAGATGATAATTCGTCTTTGCTATACATTGTTGTATAATAAGTGTTGATAGAAATTTCTGCGTTTCAGAAGAGAAACGACTTTGTATGTTTTTATTTGCTTGCAAAGATACAAAAAAAGAATGCAGCATACGGTCACCTACCAATACTTTTTGCCGCCTTTAAATTTTGTTAACAGATAGGATGGTCCTTAGACTTCTATTCACTGGTTCACATGCCAAATGAACATTAAATCTATAGGGAAGTCACGTTTGTTAGATATTTTTAAGTGCTGTATTAGCCGTATCACACTGCAAATTTTGCTGAACATGATGAACCGCACTCCTTCATAAGCATTCCTGGAAAGCCAAGAATAGGTTCATTCACCTTCACTCCATCATAAAATAAGAAAAAAAGAGGGGTATCATGTTGCTGATACTCCCTCTTTTCTAAATATGATGAGCTATGTCTCTTGCTTAAGATTTAGCATCAACATGCTCGGCCTTTGAATTCTCCTTCGGTTCACTTGCCACCACTTTTTCTGTGGCTTCGGCTGTATTAGGATCCTCATTGGCGGTTTCGTCTACTTCTTTATTAGACATACTCCAGTCCTCTTGCGATTTACGAACATAGCTGTTATAGCGCAGTTTCGCCATATCCTCTGCAGCTTGGAATAGTTCATCGGCTTCATGTGGATATGCTTTCTTCACAGACAGGTAACGAACTTCACCCAATAAGAAATCGCGGAACTTGCTCCAGTCGGGTTCTTTAGAGTCGAGTATGAATGGATTCTTGCCTTCATCAGCCAGCTGAGGATTGTATCTCCACAGGTGCCAGTAGCCGCAAGCAACGGCGCGAGCTTCCTCTGCCTGGCTCTTGCCCATGCCACCCTTGGCTTTCAAACCGTGGTTGATACATGGTGAATAGGCGATGATGACAGATGGTCCAGGATAAGCTTCAGCTTCACGAATGGCTTTCAGCGTTTGAGCCTGGTCGGCACCCATTGCTATCTGTGCAACATACACATACCCATAGGTCGTAGCCATCAAGCCTAAGTCCTTCTTGCGGATGCGCTTTCCTTGTGCTGCGAATTGAGCAATGGCACCAAGTGGTGTTGCCTTTGAGCTCTGTCCACCTGTATTCGAGTAAACTTCCGTATCGAGAACTAAGATGTTAACATCTTCGCCCGATGCGATAACATGGTCGAGTCCACCGAAACCGATGTCATACGAAGCACCGTCACCACCAATAATCCATTGTGAACGTTTGATGAGGTAGTGCTCCAGCGTCATCAGTTCTTTGCAAGTGTCGCAACCTTTCTCAGCACCTGCTTTGATAAGAGGCTTGAGTTGTTCTGTGGCTTCCTTAGAACCTTGAGCATCTTCTTTCGCTTCCATCCACTTCTGAACGGCCTCTTTCAACTCGTTAGACGAATCTTCTTTTTCTACCAATTGGTTGAGAAGGACAGCGATACGGTCACGCATCTTCTTGTTGCCCATTACCATACCCATACCAAATTCGCAGAAGTCTTCAAACAATGAGTTGGCAAAGGCCGGACCCTTACCGTCTGCATTGGTCGTGTACGGTGTTGAAGGCAGTGATGCAGAGTAAATGGATGAACAACCTGTTGCGTTGGCAAGCATTTCACGATCGCCAAACAATTGTGAAACCAATTTTACATAAGGTGTTTCACCACATCCGGCGCATGCACCCGAGAACTCAAACAAAGGTTGTGCAAATTGAGAATTCTTCACATTGCTCTGGATATCAACAAGATGTTGTTTGCTCTTTACATTCTTGGTGAGGTAGTTCCAGTTCTCAATCATCTTCTCATCGCGTGTAAATGGCACCATATTCAATGCCTTACCTTGTTTGTTTCCAGGGCAGACATCGGCACAGTTACCACAACCTACACAGTCGAGTACACTTACCTGAATGCGGAAGTTCATGCCAGCCATTGGTCTTGGAACCTTCATAGCCAGTGTCTTGTCATTGAATCCTTTCACCTCTTCCTCATCCAATACGAATGGACGAATAGCTGCGTGAGGACAAACGTAGGCACATTTGTTACACTGGATACAGTTTTCGGGAGTCCACTCTGGGTTGAATGCTTCAACACCACGCTTCTCGTAGGCAGCCGAACCATTCAGCATGGTACCGTCTACCATGTCGTATTTCACGAAATCGGATACCTTCAGCAAATCACCATTCTGTGCATTGATGGGGCGTACGATTTCTTTGATGTATGCCGGAACATCCTCTTCTGGTGCTTCTACATCATCTGCAAGGTTTGCCCATGCCGGGTCAACCGTCAATTGCTGATACTCCACACCGCGTTCTACAGCAGCATAGTTCTTGTCAACGATATCCTGTCCCTTGTTACCGTAAGACTTCACGATAAACTTCTTCATCTGTTCAACGGCAAGGTCAACAGGAATCACCTCGGTGATACGGAAGAAGGCACTCTGGAGAATGGTGTTGGTGCGGTTGCCCAAACCAATTTCTTGCGCAATCTTCGTCGCATTGATGTAATATACAGTAATGTTGTTTTGAGCAAAGTAGCGCTTCAGTCTGTTTGGAATGAAGTTTACCAACTCTTCTCCCTCAAATACTGTGTTCAAAAGGAAGGTACCATTCTTGCGCAGACCGCGAATCACGTCATACATTCTCAAGTATGCCTGAACGTGGCAAGCCACAAAGTTAGGTGTGATTACTTTGTAGGTAGAATGAATGGGCTGATCGCCAAAGCGAAGATGTGAGCAGGTGAAACCTCCTGACTTCTTCGAGTCGTACGAGAAGTAGGCCTGACAATATTTATCGGTATTATCACCGATGATTTTCACAGAGTTCTTGTTGGCACCTACGGTACCGTCGGCACCCAGTCCAAAGAACTTAGCTTCGAACGTTCCTTCTGCTCCCAGAGGAATGTCTTCGAGCAAAGGAAGTGAAGTAAAGGTTACGTCATCAACGATACCCACCGTAAAGTGGTTCTTCGGCTCGTTCATCTCCAGGTTGTTGAACACGGAAATGATGTGACTTGGCGTGATGTCAGCTGAACCCAGTCCATAGCGTCCACCCACAATCAGTGGCTTGTTTTCTACGTCATAGAAAGCACTCTTCACGTCAAGGTACAGCGGTTCGCCTTCGGCACCTGGCTCTTTCGTGCGATCCAGCACAGCAATACGCTTAACAGTCTTTGGCACTGCGGCCAACAGGTGTTTAACAGAGAAAGGACGATAGAGGTGTACCGAAATCATTCCGACCTTCTTACCTTCCTTCAACTCGTGGTCAATCACCTCGCGAGCGGCTTCGGTTGCCGAACCCATCAAGATGATGATGTTCTCTGCATCCTTAGCTCCATAATACGAGAAAATGTGATATTCGCGACCCGTAAGCTCAGAGATTTGTTTCAGATAGCCTTCCACTACATCTGGTACATCCTCGTAATGCGTATTGGATGCTTCGCGATGCGTGAAGAATGTTTCTGGGTTTTCAGCCGTACCGCGAGTTACTGGACGCTCTGGTGTGAGTGCGCGGTCGCGGAAACGTTTGATATCGTCATAGTCAATCAACTTCTTGATTTCTTCTTCGTCAATCATTTCAATTTTATGATACTCATGCGAAGTACGGAAACCATCGAAGAAATTGATAAAAGGAATGCTTGTCTTTAAGGTAGCCAAATGAGGTACAGTCGACAAATCCATTACCTCTTGAACGGAACCAGAGCAGAACATGGCAAAACCGGTTTGACGGCAAGCCATAACGTCAGAGTGGTCACCAAAGATACACAATGAGTGCGTGGCAACGGTGCGCGCCGAAACGTTGATGACGCATGGCAGCTGTTCGCCGGCTATCTTGTACATGTTTGGTATCATGAGCAGCAAACCCTGCGATGCTGTATAGGTTGTGGTCAATGCGCCTGATTGAAGAGAGCCATGCACGGCACCGGCTGCGCCTCCCTCCGATTGCATTTCTTGTACCGTAACCGTTTGTCCAAATAGGTTTTTTCGTCCCTTGGCAGCCCATGTGTCAACATGTTCGGCCATAGGAGAAGACGGGGTGATGGGGTAGATGGCAGCTACCTCAGAAAACATGTAACTGATATGAGCTGCGGCTTCGTTACCATCACAAGTGATAAACTTTTTTTCTTTTGCCATTTTGTTTTAAATAAAATATGAATAAATGTTTCGTATGAATCTTTTAATTCTTTACTATTACTCTTGTTCTTTTGTTGCTGTATTTATTTGTTCGCTTGTCTTGATTCGCCTCCAAGTCGTCTCTCAATAGAGAAAGCCCAACAGCCATAGGGGGATGCGGTTGTCTTGTCCCACCTCGGTGTTGTATCGGGCATAGACGGTATCACTGCTATAATGTATCTTATGTTCGCTTTTCGCATCGCAAATTCTGAACTTCTGCTTGCCGTCAACCAGGTAGAAACGGTCCTTGCCAGCTTGGTTCACTGCGTGGTCTTTCCACATGCAGTTCACGAAGAACGTCTCCATCAAGTCCTGTATTTCTGCCTTATTCGGATAAATTACATATTGCAGATTGGTGTTGTGCATCATCACTTTGGTGGGTTTCTTCGGGAAATCTTGGCCCATGGGATAGATAATGTTAATCAATCGGGCATCGGCCAGGTATTTGATGTAATTCATCACCGTAGCGCGACTGGTCTGTATCTCGTGCGCCAGATTGCTGATGTTGGGCGCACACTGTCCTTCGGTGGCCAACAGGTAGAACAGCTTCTTAATCTTGGTGAGGTATTTCAGCTCGATTTGCTTGATCAGCAGAATGTCAACCTCCGTCATCATGTTCATGGTTTTCAGCAGATTCTCCGAGAAATTGCGATTCTCCAGAAAGAAAGGGTAGAAGCCATGGTGGATGTAGTCCATGAAGTATTTCGCCGGACTGGCCTTTGGCAGGATTTGCTTGATGATGTGTTCGTGATTCGTGAGTATCTCGTCAAGCGTGTAAGGCGTAAACTGGTTGTTGGTTTTGAGGTTGAGAAACTCGCGAAACGAGAACCCGCGTAGGTTGTAACTCTTTACGATACCGTTCAGTTCGGGATTCTCTTCCTTGAGCCTCATCACGCTCGATCCAGTGAAAATCACTTTCAATTCCGGAAAACGGTCGTGGCATCGCCTTAGTTCCTCACTCCAGTTGGGCTGCTTAAACACTTGGTCAATGAGCAGCACCTTACCGCCCTGCTGAACAAATTGCTTTGCAAAATCATCTATTCCGCAGCCTTGGAAGTAGAAGTTGTTCATGTTGATGTACAGGCAGCGGCGATCTGTACTCTCAAAATTTTCTTGTGCGTATTGCAACAAGAAAGTGGTCTTTCCCACGCCTCTTGTTCCCTTGATGCCAATCATGCGGTCGTTCCAGTCAATCTCATCCATGAGGGTGCGACGAACTGGCGCTTTGGTGTGCTCTACAAGGCTTTTGTGGGTGCGGAAGAAAGATTCCATTTTTAAATCCTGTTAAATTGCATAATCGTCACTGCAAAGATACTACTAATTTCTATAATTGCAAACTCTATATTGCAAAATATCATCTTTTTTTATTATTTTTGTACCCAGTTAAACGAATGAGGCTTTCTGACAATGAAATTACATATCTTCAATCCAGATCACGATGTAGCATTGGCGTCCAACATGGATGCTTTCACGGCTCCGCATGCCGCACGCGAATTGCGTGCCGACTTAGGCTATCTGCCGGCTCTGTGGGCTGATGATGGTGACATGGTGCTGGTAGACGATGTGGCAGCAGCACTCGAATCGGTACGCCGTCTTGGCAGTTTGGCGCATGATGTGTTGTTTATCTCGCATGCCGATTTGTGTCGCGTTCCCATTGATTTCTCCACTGTTAAGGTTGAACCTTGGGGATGGAATAGGGCGTTGTGCCACTATCTGGTGTCCTCCAACGCAACGTTCAGACAAACAGTGCCTACGGCCGAACAATTGGAAGATATGCGCAAGCTGAGCAGTCGCACGTTTGCTGCAACCCATTTGCTGCCTGTTCTTGCAGCATCACACGAACGTTTCGTGGGTACCAGCACTTTTTTCTCGGGCGATGCCGCTCAGTTGGCCGACCGGCTCATGGCAGATGGCGAGCGATTTGTGTTGAAGGCACCCTGGAGCAGTAGCGGCAGGGGGTTGAGATATGTTGACCATGATTTCAGCGACCATGTTGAAGGGTGGTGCCGAAACCTCATCAAGAAGCAGGGTGGCATCATGATAGAACCACAATATAATAAGGTCTGTGATTTTGGAATGGAATTCATGGCCATGGACAACGGCCGTGTGGCGTACCTTGGTTTGTCACTATTCTCAACAGTTCATGGTGCCTATACCGGCAACATCATTGCTTCGGAGGCGGTGAAGCGCAACATGATGGCGCGGTATGTGCCTCTCGAACTGCCCGATTTCATTCAGGCGCATGTTATCTCACTGGTGGGTTCGCTCTTCAAAGGCAAATATGTGGGGCCGTTTGGCATCGACATGATGGTGGTTCGGATAGAGAATCGCGAGGAGTTGTGCATCCATCCATGTGTCGAACTCAATCTCCGCCGTACCATGGGGCATGTGGCCTTGGCGTTGACGG
>CAMQBP010000043.1 GCA_946999025.1 uncultured Prevotella sp.
TGCGAACAAACTTGATTGGCGTATGCCAATGCAGGTGGATCGGTATAAGTACCTGCTATCATGCCCATAATGGTGAAATAGTTGAATTTATACTTCAAACGTGCAATTGTGCCGACAATAAGAATGGGAATGACGGTAATCAGAACGCCTGTGTAGACGTACTTCAATCCGTCACCTTGAACAACGGTGTTGACAAATCCATTTCCGGCTTTGATACCCACACTGGCTAAGAAAAGAACCAAACCAATCTCGCGCAGCATCATGTTGGCCGATGTTGTGGTGTAGGTCACCAACTTCATTCTATAGCCATAGCGTCCAATCAGGATGGCGATGATCAATGGACCGCCTGCAAGACCCAGTTTCAAGGGGACAGGCATGCCAGGAATGGCAATTGGGAAGCTACCAAAGAGGATTCCTATAAAGATACCAATGAAAATGGTTGCGATGTTAGGTGCGTTGAGACGCCGCATGGAGTTGCCCATCATGCGTTCTACGCGATTGACGTTTTCTTCATGGCCTACCATCATGATGCGGTCGCCTATGTGTAAGTGTAGGTCGTGAGTAGCGAATAAGTCGATGCCCTGACGTGTGATTCTTGTGATGTTAACACCGTAAATGCTGGAGAAATGTATCTTGCCAAGTACCTTTCCGTTCATCGACGGACTTGTGATGACTACTCGTTTAGAAATCATAGGTTGTCTCTTTTCTTCTTCAACCCAAGGCAACTCTGCAGCATGTCCAAAGCTCTTGATGACTTCAGCGTCTGACTCAGCACATACGATGAGCATCTCATCGCCTTTTTGTACCACGGTTTCACCATTAGGTATCTGTATGATGTCATTGCGTTTCAGCCTTGAACAGACGAATTCTCGATTCAGAAATTCAGATATCTCTTGTAATGATCGTCCTTCAACGTATGAGTTGTCTACGCTAAGACGAATTTGGCATGGCTTGGCATGTGGATTGTCATCTTCTGCTTGTATCAGTTTGTCCTCTTCTTCATTCAAGTTTATTTTGCAAATGAAGCGTATGGCGATGGTAGCAGCGATGATACCCAACACGCCAAGGGGGTAAGCGCAGGCATACCCACTGGCTATTTGTGGCACGTCACCATTTGTAAAAACGGAGGTGAGTGCCTCGTTAGCAGCTCCCAAGCCTGGAGTATTGGTTACAGCACCATAAAGTGTTCCTACCATCATGGGCAGATTGGTTACTTCCGAGGTGTCGAAAAAGATGAAATAACAGGCAAACATCACGGCGATATTGAGGAAAACAGCCGTTGTAGAAAGCATGTTGAGGGTGATACCGCCACGCTTAAAACTTTCAAAAAAGCCTGGCCCAACTTGTAATCCGATACAGAAAACGAATAGAATCAGGCCAAAATCCTGAATGAATGTCAGCAAACTGACAGGTGCGGTGAATCCAGTGTGCCCCGCAACAATGCCTGCAAAGAGCACGAAGGTAACGCCCAAAGAGATGCCACCTATCTTAACTTTTCCCAATAATACACCAACAGCGATGACACTTGCGTAGAGTAAAACGATGTGCGCAACCGACTCGTTATTGGTAAACAATGCAATTATCCAGTCCATTTTAGTTCATTATTAATTAATAGCTGCGTGCGATGATGACACGATGTTTAGCTGGTTTACCTGAAACCATGTCTACACCGGGTGTCTGTTCAAAGCCAAATGGGACACAGCGAATGGTTGCTTGTGTTTCTTCTTTAATTTTGGCTTCTGTTTCTTCGGTTCCATCCCAGTGACAAAGGAAGAATCCGCCATCTTTTATCTTCTCTTTAAACTCTTCATAGTTATCGCATTCATAAATATGAGCGTCACGATAGTCTTTGGCTTTCTTAAGAATGTTTGCTTGAATGTCGTCAAGCAGCTTGTGGATGTAATCGGTCAACCCTTCAACAGGAATGGTTTCTTTCTCCAAAGTGTCGCGACGCATCACTTCAATCGTGTTGTTTTCAAGATCTCTGCCACCCATAACCAGGCGCACAGGAACACCTTTTAACTCGTAATCCGCAAATTTGAATCCTGGACGTTTGTTGTTGCTGTCATCGTATTTTACAGTGATGCCGAGCTTTTTCAAGTCATCCATGAACGGATTAAGTTTATCAGAAATGGCCTTGAGCTGCTCTTCATTCTTAGCAATAGGAATGATGACAACCTGAATGGGGGCGAGCTTTGGAGGCAACACCAAACCATTGTCATCAGAGTGGGTCATGATTAGCGCACCAATCAGTCGTGTAGATACGCCCCAACTTGTCGCCCATACATACTCTGGTTTGTTCTCCTTGTTCAAATAGGTGACATCAAATGATTTGGCAAAGTTCTGCCCCAAGAAATGACTGGTTCCGCTCTGTAATGCCTTTCCGTCTTGCATCATGGCCTCAATGGTATATGTATCCAGAGCTCCTGCAAAGCGTTCGGTCTCGCTTTTCACGCCTTGCACCACGGGAACGGCCATCCATTGTTCTGCAAAGTCGGCATATACCTTGAGCATTTTCTGTGCTTCTTCTTCCGCTTCTTCACGCGTTGCGTGGGCAGTGTGACCCTCCTGCCATAAAAATTCTGATGTTCTTAGGAATGGACGTGTACGCATTTCCCAGCGCATGACGTTGCACCACTGGTTGCACATCAAGGGTAGGTCGCGCCAAGACTGTATCCAGTTCTTGTACGTATTCCATATAATGGTTTCTGAGGTAGGGCGAATAATCAGCTCTTCTTCCAGTTTTGCAGCGGGATCTACTTCCACGCTGTCGCCTGTTTCTGATGATTTAAGTCGGTAGTGTGTAACAACCGCGCATTCTTTCGCAAACCCTTTCACGTGTTCAGCCTCTCGACTCAGGAATGATTTGGGTATTAAAAGAGGGAAATAGGCATTTTGTGCACCTGTTTCCTTAAACATCTTGTCCAACTGTTGTTGCATTTTTTCCCAGATGGCGTAGCCGTAAGGCTTGATAACCATACAACCACGCACTGCCGATTGTTCAGCCAAATCGGCCTTAACAACCAAATCATTATACCACTGACTATAGTTTTCAGACCTTTTGGTCAAATCTTTTAATTCTTTTGCCATGTTATCTTGATGAATAGTTATTTACTTCTACAATAGGGAAATTCATATTACATTTTAGTGATATCCCTTTTGACCATAAGTTTGTATTGCTTAAATTTGTCGCAAAATTACAAAAAATTGTTGACTTGGGCATGATAATGCAATAAAAAGAATTATCTTTGCAACTATAAATATAAACACAAAACTGAGTGATTATGAAGAAAATGAAATTTATGACATTGGCTCTTTGCCTTCTAACCGTCTTTAGTTGTTCCACAAAACAGGGAACTGGAGCCTTGGCAGGTGCTGGCGGTGGAGCAGTCTTGGGAGCCATTATTGGTAAGATAGCAGGTAACGCTGGTGTTGGAGCTGCCATCGGTGGCGCAGTAGGTGCAGGTGCAGGCGCCATGATTGGCCGTCACATGGATAAAGTAGCGCAAGAAACAGCAGCACAAGTAGAGAATGCTAAGGTAGAAGAGGTAAAAGACAAAAACGGCCTTGACGCCGTGAAGGTAACCTTTGACAGCGGCATTTTGTTCGCCAGCAGCAAGGCTAATTTAAATCAAACCAGCAAGAATGAGTTGGCAAAGTTCTCTACCGTTCTGAAGAAAAACAAGGATTGTCATATTGATGTCTATGGACATACCGACTCAACTGGCAACGACGGCATCAACATTCCATTGAGCAACGACCGCGCCCGCAGCGTGGTGAACTACCTCAAGAGCTGTGGCGTTCCGTCCAGCCAGTTCCAGAATGTGGTAGGACAGGGCAGTTCACAACCCGTGGCTGACAATCGTACCAAGGCAGGACGTCAGCAAAACCGCCGCGTGGAGGTGTTCCTCTATGCCAGTCCGGCTATGGTTGAAGCTGCAAATGCTGGAACTCTTAACTAATATATTTTTAGGTAAATATCATAAGGGGTGCTACAAGGTACCCCTTTTTCGTTGAAACATGAAGAAAATCGCATCATTTTTCCGTTGGGCTATTGTACTCTTTTTGACAACATCAATCCTCACTGTTGTCGCCTACCGGTTCATACCCGTCTACATAACCCCTTTGATGGTGATTCGATGCTTCGAGAAAGGCGAGCTCAAGATGCATCACCATTGGGTGCCAATGGACAATATTTCACGACACATGCCTGTTGCCGTGATGGCCAGTGAGGACCAACGGTTCTTGTTGCACCATGGTTTTGACTACAATGCCATCGAGAAAGCTGCGGTTCATAACATCAAAAACAAGACGGGAAAGAAGCGCGGAGCAAGCACGATTACACAACAAACGGCGAAAAACGTTTTTCTTTGGCCCGGCCGTTCGTGGGTCAGAAAAGGTTTTGAAGTTTACTTCACTGCCCTCATTGAGTTGATATGGAGCAAACAACGCATCATGGAGGTGTACTTGAATTCCATCGAAATGGGGGACATGATTTATGGAGTGGATGCCGTAGCACGCTATCATTTCGGAAAAACGGCAAGTGATCTGTCGCGAACAGAATGCGCACTCATCGCCGCAACACTGCCAAACCCCATTCGGTTCAGCAGTAAAGCCCCCAGTGGGTATGTCCGGTTAAGACAAAGAAAGATAGAGCATGAGATGAAATTCATTCCGTCATTCCCAAAAGAAGGAGAGGATATTGATCCAAACACCACCAAAGGAGGCATCTACCACAAGAAAAGATGAAAGATTTATTGTCGCAATTAAACCAAGAGCAGCGCTTGGCTGTTACTTATAACGACGGTCCACAGCTGGTTATCGCAGGTGCTGGGTCGGGCAAGACGCGTGTGTTGACTTACAAAATAGCTTATTTGGTTCAACAGGGTATGAAGCCCTGGTCTATCTTAGCTTTGACATTTACCAACAAAGCGGCTAACGAGATGAAGCAGCGCATCGCACAGTTGATTGGGCAAGAGACAGCCAGGCACATCCAAATGGGGACTTTTCACTCCATTTTTTCTCGCATTTTACGCATTGAGGCCGATGCTATTGGCTACACTTCGGGCTTTACCATCTATGACGAAAGTGATTCTCGGTCGTTGCTCAAAACCATCATCAAGGAAATGGGGCTCGACGACAAGGTGTACAGGCCAGCCAGCGTACATGCCATTATCAGTAAAGCCAAAAACCAGCTCATCATGCCTCGTGATTATTCCAGTAGGTCAGAATTCATGAATCGCGACCGAAACAGTCGCATGCCTGAGCTTCATTCTGTGTACGAGGCTTATGTACAACGATGCCGTAAGGCTAATGCCATGGACTTTGACGACTTGCTTGTTTTGACCCACCAGTTGCTGAAAGAGCATGAAGGCATCCGACAAAAATATTGCGAGCGCTTTCAGTATGTGCTGGTTGATGAATATCAGGACACCAACTACGCACAGCAATGCATCGTATGGCTGCTAACCAAAGAGCATCGTCACATCTGCGTGGTGGGCGACGACGCGCAAAGTATTTACGGATTTCGTGGAGCCAACATCGATAACATCTTGGATTTCCAACAGATATACGAAGGTTCGCGCCTCTTCAAGCTTCAGCAAAATTACCGATCTACACAGAGAATCGTGCAGGCAGCCAACAGTTTGATTAAGCACAACGAACGGCAAATACCCAAAGATGTGTTCAGTGAGAACGATGAGGGGGAGAAGATTATTTTTAAACCCGTTTATTCGGACAAAGAAGAAGCATTCGTGGTTTGCAAGGATATCAAGCGAATTGCCAAACAGGATAACGCGCCCTACAGCGATTTTGCCATCTTGTACCGAACCAACGCACAAAGCCGAAGTTTCGAGGAGGAGATGCGAAAGCAAAACATTCCATACCGAATCTATGGCGGTTTGAGCTTCTATCAGCGCAAGGAGATTAAAGACATCATCGCTTATTTTCGTTTGGTCGTCAATCCTGATGATGAAGAGGCTTTCAAGCGCATCATCAACTATCCAACCAGGGGTATCGGGAATGTGACTATCCAAAAGATAGCCGACTCGGCTCGCAACCATGCAGTGAGTTTCTGGCAGGTCATATCCAATCCTGCACAATATCTCCAGGAGGTGAATCAAGGCACACTTGGCAAAATCAATCGATTTAAAGAACTCATAGAGGGATATATCTTAAAAGCTTCTGACACAGATGTATATCAGTTGGGCAATGAGATTATGAAGACAAGTGGATTCATTGCCGACATCTATTCCAACAGCGATCCAGAAGGACTGGCGCGACAAGAGAATGTAGAAGAACTGTTGGCGGGGATGAAAGATTTCTGTGAAAGCAAGAAAGAAGAGGGTAAAGAAAACGAAATTTATCTCACCGACTATCTTCAGGAGGTTGCTTTGCTCACTGATTTGGATAGCGATGATGGCGAGGGGAGTCGGGTGTCACTGATGACTGTGCATGCCGCCAAGGGGCTGGAGTTTCCCACCGTCTTTATTGTTGGACTGGAAGAAAACATTTTCCCAAGCCCGCTGTCGATGGGCTCGATGCGTGAAATGGAGGAAGAGCGCCGTTTGCTCTATGTGGCCATCACCCGGGCAGAGAAGCATTGCATCATGACGAGTGCCAAAAACAGGTGGCGGTTCGGAAAGATGGAGTTTGACACGCCGAGCCGATTCATCAAGGACATCGATCCGAAGTTGATGGTGGTAGAGAGCGAGTCAGATGAGTTTGGTCTTCAAGCCACCAAACATTCAGGCTTCGACCGCCGTACCTCCTCCGGCTACGGTCGTGAATATTCGTCAGACGTTCCTTATATTGGTAGAAACACGTGGGGTGATGGAGAGTTTAGGACGAATGACAGAATGCAGAACTCACGCCCGGTGGCGAGTCAATTCCGGGCCGATGCGAAGCCAAAAATCACCACTTCGCGACGTGCCGAGATTGCCGTTGATCCCTTTTCAGAATCGTTTAAGCGCCGCTTGCAGCAAGCTGGTGGCAATTTAAAAAAGGTTTCAGAAGCTATTAGTCATGGAGGTCGTACACTCCCAGATGCTGCACCCGCAGCGCACGCAGGCTCTTTGCAAGAGGGAAGCGTCATCGAACACCAACGGTTTGGCGTGGGTACTGTGCTGAAAATCGAGGGTACCGGTGAAAACCAGAAGATTACAGTTGAATTTAAGAACTCGGGAACCAAACAACTTCTAATCAAATTTGCCCGGTTTACCATTCTAAAATAATTATTCTCTGTCTGAGCAATCTTTCTATCTTCCCGATCCTAGACATGGAATGGATGGTGATTGATAAAATGAGGGAGCATCTCTGATTTGTCTTATAATCTGACAAAAAAAGGCCTTTTTTAATCTTTCAAACCAGAAAAAACCAATAGGCAAGCGAGGTGCAAAGATTCGTTTCGTTTGAAAGCGTAACGGCGTTTTCACGGTAAACACATTGCTATTGTGCTGTTGAAAAAGGAATTGATGCCGATAAATGCGGTTTTTTATGAACCAAGTACCATGCAATTGAAGGCCAAGTGCATTGACTTTAGGCTTTCAAAGCAATGCTTTTTGGAATCAAAACCGTGGAGATTGATTTGGAAATTATGTGATGATTTCGCAATAGGTTGTGCTTCAATGAGATAATGAAGTGCGCCATATTTCGCTTATTTGCGGCGTGTGGACAGTTTGTTTGTTCACAAGCGAAATATGAGCGGGGTGTTGTCAAGAAAATTCAGCATAGAAGAAGGGTGCGAACATCATTCAATATCCATGGTGACATTCGTGGATGGATGCCATAACTTTCCTTGCCATGTGTTACGTTCAATCATTGTTTGAGTCAACAAATTCATCCATTCATACGGCTTCAGTCCCCATTTGGGTGCAACGACTCTGTTGGCTGGTGACATGCTGACAAAGCGTTCGAGTACCAAATCATTTCGAAGACGCTCTATGTAGCGGATGATGACGTCAAGATATTGATCAACCGTGTAGGTGTGGAATGGGGATTCTGCGTACTGTTTTGCCAGTAGCGTGTGCCGTATCACCTGCATTTGGTGAATTTTCAGCACGTCGATGGGCAGCGACGAGATGATGGGAGCTTGCGCAATGCTGTCTTCGGCCGACTCGCCCGGCAGTCCAATGATGACGTGTGCGCCAGTCAGGATGCCCCTATCGTGCGTCTTTTCGATGGCCGCTTGGCTGCATTCAAAGGTGTGTCCTCGGTTAATGCACTGCAGTGTGTCGTTGTTAGTCGTCTCTACACCATATTCTATTAAGAGAAAAGTCTGCTTGTTCAGTTGTTCCAAATAGTCCAGCAGCTGGTCGCTCATGCAGTCGGGACGGGTTCCTATGACGATGCCCACCACGTCTTCCACCAGCAACGCCTCCTCATACATGTGCTTGAGCGATTCGATAGAGGCGTAAGTGTTGGTGTAGGCTTGAAAGTAAGCGAGGTATTTCATGCCGTGATACTTGCGCGAAAAGAACGCCTTTCCATCTTCCAACTGTTCTTGTATGGTTTTCCTGGGGTTGCAATAAGAGGGATTGAACGCTCTGTTGTCACAGTAAATGCAGCCGCCTGTTGACAGTTTGCCATCCCGGTTGGGACAGGTAAAGCCCGCGTCAACGGAAATCTTCTGCACCGGACCATCAAAATACGTGCGAATCCACGAGCCAAAGTCACGATATAATTGTTTCATTCACTTGCAAAAGTACGCAAAATTGCCTATCTTTGCAATCATTAGCATTAAGAAATCAAGCAGAATGAAAAAGATCATTTTAGGGATTATTACACTGTTCATGGCAACCTCAAACATTCATTCGGCCGAGCGAATCACCTTGAAAGCCATCCAAGATGGTGCCTTTGCGGCAGAGCGTTTGAGCGGAATCAAACCCATAGCGGGTACCGACCAGTATGCAAGAATCAGCAAAGATGGCAATCGTGTTGTCAGGTACTCGTTCAAGACAGGGAAGCAGACGGCCGTGCTTTTTGACGTGAACCATACGATGGGTTCGAAAATCGATTCGTTCGACGGGTATATCCTGTCGCCGGACGGTGCGAAAATGCTCATCCAGACTAAGACCGAACGTATTTATCGCCGTTCGTTCAAAGCACAATATTATATCTATACCATTGCCAGTACGAAGTTGGAGCCCCTTTCGGAGGGAGGACCGCAGCAGGTTCCGGTGTGGTCGGCAGACAGTAGGCAGATTGCCTTCGTGCGTGACAATAACATCCATCTCATTAAACTCTTGTACGACAACGCCGAAAGTCAGGTCACGAAGGACGGTAAGTTCAATGAAATTATCAACGGAGTGCCTGATTGGGTGAATGAAGAAGAGTTTGGACATAATCTTTCGTTCTGCTTCAACGCAGATGGAACCAAGATTTGTTGGATCAAATATGACGAGTCTAAGGTGAAGAGCTATGCCTTGCAGCTTTTCAAGGGCATGCAACCCGAGCAGCATCAATATGCTGATTATCCGGGACTATATACTTATAAATATCCAAAGGCTGGTCAGGACAACTCCAAGGTGACGGTGTGGAGCTATGATGTGAAGAGCCATCAAACCCGCCAGTTGCAGGTTCCGTTGGATGCCGATGGCTATGTTCCCCGCATCAAGCCAACGACCGACCCTAACAAGATTATCGTTTACACCTTGAATCGCCATCAGGACGAAATGCATTTGTATGCCGTTAATCCATCGAGTACCGTGGCTACGCTGTTGATTAAGGAGCGTGTTCCGAAGTATGTCAAGGAAGAAGCCATGGAAGGTGTCATCATTGGTGAGAGCAGCATTTTGCTGCCCAGCGATCGGGACGGGTATATGAAGGGGTATCTGTATAACATGAACGGTCAGATGATTAGAACTATCGGGAATGGTCCCTACGACATTACCGCTTGGTATGGCTACGACGAAAAGACCGGTGATGTTTATTATCAGGCTGCCGCACTGAATGCACACGACCGTCAGATTTATGTTTCGCACAAGAACGGTAAGACCGATCGACTGACGGAGCAACAAGGTTGGAACGTTGCGCAGTTCTCTGGCGACTACCAGTATTTCATCAATACATGGAGCGATTACGATCATCCGTATGTATATACCGTTCGGGACAATAAAGGAAAGGTGATGTCCACGCTGATTGACAATGCGTCATTGCGGAAAAAAATAGCGAACTACGGTTGGACACCCAAGGAAACATTTTCTTTCACCACATCTGAGGGCGTAAAGTTGGACGGATGGATGGTGAAGCCCGCTCAACTCAATGCTTCTAAACAATATCCGGTTATCCTCTTTCAGTATAGCGGACCGGGTAGTCAACAAGTGACCAACTCATGGAATGCAGGTTCCATGGGGCAGGGAGGTGCTTTTGATTATTATCTGGCACAACAGGGTTTCATTGTCGTTTGTGTTGATGGCAGAGGCACTGGCGGCAGAGGTTCTGAGTTCGAGAAAGTGGTTTATCAGCGGTTAGGTGATTTAGAATCCAAAGATCAGGTGGAAACAGCCCTGTGGCTTGGCAAGCAGTCGTATGTGGATAAGAACTGCATTGGCATCTGGGGATGGAGCTATGGCGGCTTCAATACATTGATGAGCATGAGCGAGGGACGTGGCGTGTTCAAGGCTGGTGTTGCCGTAGCACCTCCTACCAATTGGAAGTTTTATGACACGGTTTATACCGAGCGATACATGCGAACACCAAAAGAAAATCCCGATGGATATGCCGTTAACCCGATAGAGCGGGCGACGAAGCTGCATGGTGCTTTGTTGATTTGTCATGGTTTGGCCGATGATAATGTGCATCCGCAAAACACTTTTGAGTATGCAGAGGCATTGGTTCAGGCTGACAAAGACTTTAAAGAGATTTATTATACCAACCGCAATCATAGTATTTATGGCGGTAATACCCGCAATCACTTGATGCGGCAGATTGCAAACTTCTTTATTGACGAACTGAAATAACCCTATCGGGTGGTCTGTTGATTGAACGTTTGTAATCAGTAACGCCATGGCATAGACATTTGTCTTATCGCCATGGCGTTACTGGTTAATGGATGAGAGGGAATGAACTATTCGCAAATTCCAGCTTCGAGCCATTGTTTGGCCAACGCTTGTGCGTCTTTGCGAGCCGTCTGTTCGTCTACATCATACTCTTGCGTAAGCAATTTTACCAAGTCGTCAACGGTAAAATCCTTGTCCTGAATGGCATTCCACAAGTAAGCTGAGGTTTCATTCATGGATATGATGTTACTGAAGTCGATGTTTTCTCTACCTTCTGCAACGATGACTTGCTCACCACAAACGTTGCGTAGATTGAATCCTGTTTTTGCTTTCATATTATCTATTATTGTTTTCTGGTTAAATAGGCCCAAATAGCGGAATCCATATTCTTCTGTACGCAGCCAACAGGTAGCGTCTGATGGGATAAAGTGCCATCCAAATGTGCGAATAGGTGCGCCATTTGATGCCGTTGGTCTTATCGATTTTGGTGCGGCCTTTGCGGTAAAAGCCAATCGCAAGCCCGTGTATGTCATTGATACGACACACCTCTGTGCCTAAGTTTCCGTCTCCTCTTAGTGTGACCGTATCTCCTTGAATCTTGATGATTCGGTGCAAGACATAATGTTTCGGAGCGGTTTCTGCTAAAACCGCATCACCCACTTGTATGTCTTTGGCCTTGGCCAGGAGTGCTTTGTCACGATTGTCCTCAAGGAAAGGGCGCATGCTGAAGCCTTTCAATAGCAAAGTTACCGTATGTCCTTCGTTCAGCAGTTTGATAACTTCAGGGAGAAACTTACGGTTTTCGATCTGCAACTCTTTAGCGGCAGGTTGATGACTATGCGTGTTTTGGGGATTTGAAGACATGGCCACTCTCTTTTGTTATCTTCCTTTTTATTGTTTTGCAATAGCCTCATGGCAAACTTCGGCAGCCTCTTTGTTGGGAAGGCAATGCAGAATGTAGATGCCAGTTGTTTCGATAATGTGGGTGACGGTGTCACAGATGCGGTTGAATATGTCTTTGTCCCATTTCATCATAGAGCATGAAACGAGCATGGAGGCAAACGCTTCGACGGGTTTTAGTGGCTCAATGCTGTTTGCACTGGCACGGTCTATTTGTGTAATGGCGCCCAATTTGGC
>CAMQBP010000044.1 GCA_946999025.1 uncultured Prevotella sp.
GCTTGGCATCAAAAGGTTTGTTCTCGTTGTGATACATCACCATGTAAATGTTTTTTGCATTGTAGGGAGCGATGTACACTTCGTTTTGCGGTGTGGTTTGTTCTTGATAATCTTTATTTTTCAATGCCAGTTTTCTGTTTTTGGCAGGCTCATACAGCTTGTCAAGGCAAGCAGAAAGCTGTTGTGTACTCGTTGGACCGTAGTATAGCACGGTTTGCTCGTATTGTTTGAGCGATTGAAACAAATCAACCAAATGCTGTGGCTGTAAGGCTTTCAGTTCTTGTTCGCTTACAATATTGCGCACTTGGTTATACGGTCCGTACATCGCGTACCCTCTTAAGGCATTGAAATTGCTTCGTTGATTGTTTTTGTTGTCCTGTCTTGCTTTCAATGTTAATGCAACATATTTTTCGTACGCTTTCGCATCGGGTTTCGCATCGGTCATCAGTTCGTTGAGCAGTTTTACCGCTTTGGGCATATTCTCATCCAAACCTGACAACAAAATGGCGATCTTGCGCGGATTGGCTATTATGTTGAAGCTGCAAGCCAGTTTGTAAAACTCGCGTTTGATGTCTTCAGCTGACTTCTTAGAGGTACCCAGATAGTTGATGTAATCACACGCCACCGCAAACTCTTTGTTAGCAGTTGTGCCGAAATCCCAATTGAACACTAAGTTAAAAAGTCCGTCATCGCTGTTGTGTTTGTACACAATAGGTAGCTTCTTTTTAGTCTTAGTGAAGGTGAGGTCGCGCTTGAAATCAAGGAATTGGGGCTGTATGGGCGTGGTGTGCGCATTTTGTATGTTACGCAAAAATGCACTGCTCTCGTTGCGGTTGCTGGGGATAGGGGTGATTTGTGGTTTGTCTATCTTCTTTTGTGTCGTGTCTTCGCCTTGCTTCTTGTACACGCAAACAAAGTTATCTTTAAAGTGTCTGTTGGCAAAGGCCATGATGTCTTGTTTAGAAATCTTTGCTAATCTATCCAAACGATTGACCACATCTTCCCATCTCTGATTGTTAATGAAAGCGTCGGTCAGCATGGAAACCCGCGAACGGTTTGACTGGAGTGATTTGTAATAATCGCGCTTGGTGTTGTTGATGATAGACGAGAGCAAGTCATCGGCAAACGCTCCCCGTTTTATGTTGTCAACCTCGGTCAACAATAGCTTTTTGACCTCTTCCAAAGACTGTCCTTCTTTGGGAAATCCCTCCATGCAGAATGAAGAATAATCGGCCAAGGCATTGACGAACGAACCACTTCTTAAGACCTTCATGCTTTGATTGAGGTTTAAATCTAACAATCCTGCATGCCCGTTGCTCAATATTCTGTCCACCAGTGTCAATGTGTCATTTTGCATGGATGCAGCTCCGTCGAACTTCCAGGCCAGCAGCACATTTTCGGCTTCCTGACCCACCACCGTAGTGTCTACACTCGCTTTCAGGTCGGGTTGCGGTGCGAAGGTAGGGTAGGATAGTGTCGGGCTCTTCTTCCATGAGCCGAAATACTTGTCCAAAGTAGCAATCACTTCATCTGGATTCATGTCGCCTGCCATGCAAATGGCCACATTGTTGGGCACATAGTAGCGTTTAAAATAGTTTTGGATGTTTACAATCGATGGATTTTTAAGATGAGCCTGTGTGCCGATGGTGGTTTGTGTGCCATAGGGATGTGTAGGAAACAGTTTGGCATTGAGTGCGTTCCACTGCTTTCTTCCATCGTTCGAAAGTCCGATGTTGAATTCTTCGTACACCGCTTCCAATTCGGTATGAAAGCCTCTGATTACCATATTTTGAAATCTGTCGGCTTGTATTTTAGCCCAATTGTCTACTTCGTTGGCTGGAATATTCTCCACATAACAGGTGATGTCGTTGCTCGTAAAGGCGTTAGACCCTTCAGAACCAATGGCCGCCATCAGCTTGTCATATTCATTGGGAATGTTGTATTGCGCAGCCAACTGTGATATACTGTCAATTTCATGGTATGCCTGTTTGCGTTCGGCAGCATCGGTCAGCAAGCGATATTTCTCATATCTCTGCGTGATGTCTTGCAGATAAGCAGCCTCTTTCTCTGCATTGGTGGTGCCAAACTGTTTGGTTCCCTTAAACATCAAGTGCTCTAAATAGTGCGCCAACCCCGTAGTTTCAGCCGGATCGTTCCTGCTTCCTGTCTTAACCGCAATGTAAGTTTGAATACGCGGCTTCTCTTTGTTCACGCTAAGGTAAACTTTCAATCCGTTATCCAATGTGTAGATACGAGCTTTCATGGGGTCGCCCGTCACTGTTTGGTAATCGTATACTTTTGCATAAAGAATACTTTGAAACAGTATGAGCAGTAAGCTTGACAATAGTAATCTTGTTCTCATTTTTATGATTGTTAATGACTTGTTAGTAATATCCAATTTTGTTAGGTTTTGTTTCAAGCGGTTGAACCTGATTTCAGTTCTCGTATTCAACCTCTCGATCCAGTTTTTCAATGAAGTTATCGAATAAATTTTGTTCTACATCTCCCATGGCAAACTCTTTCTCAGCATCTTTTCTAATCTCAGCTATCCATGCACGACGTGCCTTGACGTAATCCGTACGAACGCGATCGGCATCCGCTAAGGTGATGGTGTCGAGTTGATAATAATTCTTGATGAGTTCGTATGTCCAAGCCCATTGATATTCTCGGTAGTGTTCGTTGATGTCGGTGAATCTTTGCAACACATCATCTACTGTTTCCAGTTCACCGTTTTTAATATCTTCTATCAATCGTTCTTCTTCCGAGACAGGCAGAAGCAGTCCGGCCAAGTCTGTCCATTTGCCCGTTCCAATCGTCGTAGTAGGCGGTGTAAGTGCCGGGTCTTTCTTCAAAACTCGTTTCAAAACCGCACCCATATAGATGTGCAGTGCGATGTCATAATATTTGATACCTTTTTTCAAAGAACTGGCATTGATGACATATTCATGATAATTATAGGTTGAAACGTCATCACCAGAGGCCTCGCGCAGCTTTTCAAGAATCTTTTTTCCTTCCACAATTTCGCCGACAGAGAAGGGAGAAAGCCAATCAAAGTTTACGATACTCTTTTGTGAATGTTGCGGACGCAAATCTCTTTTCGGCCACTTGTTGATGTCTCTGTACAGACCAACGGTTGTGATGTTCCTACCTGGTGACAAGTACATGATGTCACTGTATGCTACTAAGTAAGAGAACGGTAGGCTGCGCGTGTCGGGATGATACATCAATTTGCCAAAACAAACAGAGAATGTGCCAATGTGTGCCGGCATCAACAGATAGGCGCCGCTGGCTGTTTTGCATCCACGTTGCAGCACGCCATAGTGCATGGGTCCCATCTTATACGCATGGTTGCTGAAGTTCGTGGCAGAACCAGCATTGTAGAAAGAGAACATACCGCCAATCAACAGGCTGCTCTTGTGATGACTGGATGAGAAGGGACCGCAGAAGGCTGCACATGCTTCGCCGTTGGCCATATAGCTATTGGCGAAGAATATACTGGAAGATGCCGTAAAACCATTTGTTATCTGGCAGGTCTCGCCCACAAAGCAATCTTGCATCTTTACGCTGTTGATGATGGAAGAGCCGTGTGAGATGATGGAATTTTCGCAAATTACGCCCGTGCCAATATATACACTGGCGGCCTCTGAACTAAGAATCGTGCAGTCGCTCAGACGTGACGCACCGTTTATTTCGCATTCATCAAAAATGATGGTGTTAGTGATTTCTTTCGTGTTGACGATTTTTACCCGATTGCCTATCCATCCTTGGTCTGACTCGTTTAACGCAATGCCTTCCTTGATGAGACGAAGAACGGCATCTTTCAGAGCCTTGTCCTGAAAGTGTTGAACCATGAAGGCGGCGAACTGGCTGTTTAATTCCCTGAACAATACGACGTTACCATCGCCCACTTCATTTAATACTGAAATGGTGTTGCCCTCACCGTATGTGGCTCCTTCAGTTGTTTCGAGCGTGCAAATGTTTGAAATAAAACAACTGTCGCCAATCGTATAATTATTGATGTAATTGCCGACATTCTCTATCAAGCTGTTGTCACCGACGGTTACGTTTCTCAATGTGGCGTTGAAAATGCCGGAATGCTTGAAAAATCCCTTACTCACTTCCAGCGTTTCTTCAAATGCACCAAGACGATTCTCGCCATAGAATAAAACTCGACTCAAGTAGTTAGGCCTGAATCCCTCTGCCACCATGACCGAAGACCAGTCTTCTGCCCAGCAACCACGACTTTCTAATACACTTATCTCTTCATTTGTTAATTGTCTGAACTCTTTCATCTTATTCAATTAATCAGTTGGATACAAGAAGTCGTTGTACGGATATTTCTGCACATGCAACTGGCGCACGGCTTTGTACAACGTTTCCCTGAATTCGTCAATGTTTTGCTTTTGTTTTGCCGAAATGAACACACAGTTTTCATTCAACTTAGCCATCCAGGTGCGTTTCAAGTCTTCTAACGAAAGGTTTTCTTGTGTAGAAGGTGTCAAGTCATCAGGAGCTTTCTCAACCCATCTGTATTGATCTATCTTGTTGAAGACAATCATGGTAGGTTTATCTGCCGCATCCAATTCCTTCAGTGTGTTGTCAACCACTCTGATTTGTTCTTCAAAGTCGGGATGCGAAATGTCTACGACATGCAACAGCAAATCGGCCTCGCGCACTTCGTCAAGGGTTGATTTGAACGAATCAACAAGGTCGGTGGGCAATTTCCGAATGAATCCCACCGTATCGGCCAGCAGAAAGGGGAGATTGTCAATCACTACCTTGCGTACCGTGGTGTCAAGCGTGGCAAAAAGTTTGTTCTCTGCGAACACCTCACTCTTGGACAAAAGGTTCATCAAGGTAGACTTTCCAACGTTGGTATAACCCACCAGGGCCACCCGAATCATCCTTCCGCGGTTCTTGCGCTGTGTGGTTTTCTGTTTGTCAATCTCGATGAGCCGCTGCTTGAGCAGCGTGATGCGCTGTAAGATGATGCGGCGGTCCATTTCAAGCTGCGTCTCACCCGGGCCACGCAGGCCAACAGAACCCTTTCCACCACCAGAACCAGAGCCGCCACCTTGCCTTTCCAAGTGGGTCCACAAGCGTTGCAGGCGAGGCAGCATGTATCGGTATTGCGCCAATTCAACCTGTGTCTTTGCATTGGCTGTCTGAGCCCGCATGGCAAAAATGTCAAGAATCAGGGAGGTTCGGTCTAAGATTTTGACCTGAAGTTCTTTCTCTATGTTTCTGATTTGCTTGGCAGAAAGTTCGTCATCGAAAATAACCATTCCAACAGGGCGGTCATTTTCTTTCTCGTTTTCTATATACTGCTTGATTTCTTCCAATTTGCCTTTACCTACATAACTCACCATGTTGGGTCCCCCCAGCTTCTGTGTGAATCTTTTGATGGTAACTGCGCCTGCGGTGTCTGCCAGAAATTCCAACTCATCAAGATATTCATTGGTCTTCTCCTCGTTCTGATCCTGAGTGATAAGACCTACGAGTATGGCTGTTTCTGCTTTTGCTTCTGATATGACAAATTCTTTCATTCGGTATATAAATATGGTGATTGCAAAGTTACAATAAAGCGATAAAATGACAAAATAAAAACATCTATTTTGTTGCAGAGGACAACCACTAACATGTCAGCACTTCTATCATGTCATGTTTTCTCTTTTTTTTTCGTTGATAGGACGAATAATATGAAGGATGACTGATTGAGAATTTTCTTGACAACGACCTCTCTTATCCTTGGCGTATTTGCAAACTCCGTCCCTGAAGTTTGTAAATACGCCAAGGATTTAGCGATGTTTGCAAGTGCCAATATTACAATGTGTTAGTGATATATCGTTGCGTTATGCGAATAATTTTCAGCCTATTTTTCATCAAAAGCATTGCTTTTAGGCCTTAATATGTATGCTTTTGCTGTTCAACAATATACTAATTGACCAATAAAGTGATGCTTCTAATCGAGTCAACTCAATGCTATTGCGTAAAAAGGGTCGATACTTCTTCATCTATTACCGTATGTTTGCATCCTGTATGCCTATCGATTTTTTCTAGATTGAAAGTTTATAAGGGTCATTTTTTGCCCACTTTTTTAATAAAATATCTTACAAATTTGATGAGATGCGTGATGCTCTTTTTTTATTTGAAAAAAATATGAAAACTCAAAAAATAGTGCGGATTTTGCGTTTCAAATTGCAGGCCATTTGTTAACAAAACTATAAAAATGGATTGAAAACCTTTTTTTTAAGAAATGATGGCAGTCATTTCAATAAATTATGATAACTTTGTGTCACAAATAACTATTTTCATCATGAAAGCAAAACTTTTAATGTTAGCACTATTTTTAAGTGTGCTGTCTAATCAAACTGTGACAGCTAATTCAGTAGCCGATTACAAGGTAGTTCCCATGCCGAAGGAGATTACTGCAACGGCTAAAAAAGATTTTACGTTGACCGCTGCCACTCCCATTGTTTATCCAGAGGGTAATGCAGATTTGAAGCGTAATGCCGAATTCCTGGCTCAGTATATTCGCGAGGTCACCGGCATTCAGGTGTCAACTACCACGAGTAAATCAAAAAATGCCATCACCTTGTCATTAAGCAAGAAAATGACGGAGGACGAGGGGTATGTCATCACAGTGACAAACAAAGGAATAACTGTCGCAGGAAAGACACCCAATGGTATTTTCTATGGAATACAAACCCTGCGCAAGTCGTTGCCCACACAGAAAGCCGACAGCCAAATCACTTTTCCGGGCGTTGTGATTAAAGATGCGCCTCGCTTTGGTTATCGGGGAGGCATGTTAGATTGTGGCCGTCATTTCTTCCCATTAGATTTTGTCAAGAAATACATAGATCTGCTGGCGCTTCACAACATGAATGTCTTCCACTGGCATCTGAGCGAAGACCAAGGTTGGCGTATAGAAATCAAGAAATACCCGCGGCTGACAGAAGTTGGATCTGTACGTTCTGAGACGGTCATTGGACATAACTCAGCTGTCTATGATGGCGTGCCTTATGGTGGTTTCTATACACAAGACCAAGCTCGTGAAATCGTTAAGTATGCTGCTGACAGATATATCACGGTGATTCCCGAAATCGATATGCCTGGCCACATGCTTGCTGCGCTGGCATCTTATCCTGAACTGGGATGTACAGGTGGTCCTTATAAGGTAGCAACGTCATGGGGCATCTTCAATGATGTGCTGTGCTTGGGTAACGAAAAGACCTATCAGTTCTGTCAGGATGTGCTGGGTGAGCTCATCGATATCTTCCCCTCTAAGTTGATAAATATTGGTGGTGACGAATCCCCACGTGTGCGTTGGGAGAAATGTCCCAAGTGTCAGAAGGTTATGAAAGACCACAATCTGCCGGTGAAAAAGCTGCAAGGATATTTCACCAACCGCATAGAAAAGTTTGTCAACAGCAAAGGTAGAAGTATTATCGGATGGGACGAAATTCTGGACGGTGACATCAATCAGAGTGCTACCGTCATGAGTTGGCGTGGAGTAGAGCCTGGTGTCAAAGCTGCGAAGAGAGGTCACGATGTCGTGATGTCACCAACCACCTATGCTTACTTTGACTATTACCAGACAGATAAACGGGCTTCAGAGCCGCTTTTGATTGGCGGAAATCTCCCCATCGAAAAGACTTACAGCTTTGACCCCTTACCAGACACCCTGTCGGTTGACGTGCGTAAACATATTATTGGTGTTCAAGCCAACCTGTGGACAGAGTATATCGCCTATCCTAATTTAGCAGAATATCAGCTGCTTCCTCGCCTTGCAGCCATTTCTGAAATCCAATGGTCAGACAAGAAGAAAGATTTTCCGGAGTTTAAAGAGCGTCTTACCAGATTCGTTAGATTCTATGACCTCTATGACTATGTATATGCAAAACATCTTTGGAAAAAATAACCATTAACAAACTAATTGAAGATGAGAGTCATTATTGAAGAAAATTACGAGTCGCTGTCACGTTGGGCAGCCGAACATGTCATTGTGCGTATTAACAAGTTCAACCCAACACCTGATCATCCTTTCGTGTTAGGCTTGCCTACTGGTTCGTCTCCAGAGGGTATGTATGCTCGCTTGGTAAACGCTTGTAAAGAGGGTAGAGTGTCATTTAAAAATGTATTGACCTTCAACATGGATGAGTATGTGGGTTTGCCTGAATCGCATCCCGAAAGCTATCATTCATTCATGGCGCGGAATTTGTTTGACCATATCGACTGTCCCAAGGAAAACATCCATATTCTTAACGGCAATGCGAAGGATTTAGAGGCTGAATGCAAGGCATACGAAGAGAAGATTAAAGCTGCGGGGGGCATTGATTTGTTTATTGGCGGCATTGGCCCAGACGGTCATATTGCTTTTAATGAGCCCTGCTCATCGTTGACATCCCGCACACGCATCAAAACACTGACCAGCGACACGATTATCGCCAACAGTCGATTCTTTGACAACGATGTAAACAAAGTTCCAAAACACGCATTGACGGTTGGTGTAGGAACCGTGATGGATGCGCAAGAAGTGATGATACTCTGTAACGGTCATCACAAGGCTCGCGCCCTGCAAGCTGTGGTAGAAGGACCGGTTACCCACTATTGGACAATCAGTGTGCTTCAGCAACATCCGCACGGAATCATCGTTTGTGACGAACCTGCGACCGACGAACTGAAAGTTGGAACGTATCGCTACTTTAAAGATATTGAAAAAGATAACATTTAACAACTCAAGGGGCGAGTAGCGTATAAAAACTACTAGCCCTTTTTTATCGATGTAAAAACATGAATCTAAATTTAAGTTCAGAGATTGTATTAACTAAAATTCCGGTTGAAATATACCGACCTAAAACGGCTATAGACCGTTCGGAGTTAACACGTTACGAAAAAATACACACGAACATCTTTGCTAAAGAAGAAGAAGGTGTGAAGCACGTGGCAGAAAACATAGCTGCCATTATTAAGAATAAGCAAAAAGAAGGCAAGTTCTGTGTACTTGGTTTGGGTACAGGTTTGTCACTCACGCCAATTTATAAAGAGCTGATTAGCATGTACGAAGCTAAACAGTTGAGCTTTCGTAATGTTGTTGTTTTCAATGCATACGAATATTTCCCACTCACATCCAAATCGCAAAACAGCAGTATCAATCAGTTGTGCACGCGCTTCTTAGACCACATAGACATCGACAAGAAAAACATATTTACCTTAGATGGTAGCATTTCGCAAGACGATGTGCAGAATCATTGTCGCTTATACGAGGAGCGTATCAACACGTTTGGAGGCATTGACGTGATGTTGATTGGAATTGGTCGTAGTGGAAACATCGCTTGCAACGTGCCTGGATCAACAGTTACCAGCAATTCGCGCATTATCTTAGTAGACAATGTGCTGCGACAAGAAATGACCTTGAGCTTTGGAACGAACGAGCAAGTGCCTCCTTGTTCCATCACCATGGGTATTGCAACCCTGTTGAAAGCAAAGAAAATATTTCTTGCTGCATGGAGTGAAGAAAAGGCTGAGGTTATACAAAAAACCGTTGAGGGCGTAATTACCGATGCGCTTCCTGCCTCATTCTTGCAAACTCACAACAACGTTGAGGTGGTTATCGACCTGCCTGCAGCGTCTCGTCTGACACGCATCGTGCACCCTTGGTTGGTAAAATCGTGCCAATGGACGGATAAATTGGTGCGCTCGGCTTTGGTATGGTTATGTCAGCTCACTGGAAAACCTATCTTGAAGTTGACCAATAAAGATTACAACGACCACGGTTTGAGTGAGTTGTTGGCGCTTTATGGTTCGGCATACAACGCCAACATTAAGATTTTTAACGACTTACAGCATACCATTACGGGCTGGCCAGGTGGTAAACCCAATGCCGATGACACTTACAGACCTGAGCGTGCGAAACCATTTCCTAAGCGAGTAATTGTCTTTTCTCCACATCCCGACGATGATGTAATCTCCATGGGTGGCACTTTACGCCGACTGGTTCAGCAGGGACACGACCTCCATGTGGCTTACGAAACCAGTGGAAACATTGCCGTAGGTGATGAAGAGGTAACGCGTTTCATGCACTTCATCAACGGATTTAATCAGATATTCGATGCCGAGAAAGATAAGATGATTAAACAAAAGTATAGTGAAATCAAGAAATTCTTGGCAAATAAGAAGGATGGCGACATCGACACCTTAGATGTAAGAACCATCAAAGGGTTGATTCGGCGTGGCGAAGCACGCACAGCCTGTACATACAATGGTGTGCCATTAGACCATGTTCACTTCCTTGACTTACCTTTCTACGAGTCGGGTAAGATTGAAAAGCTGCCAATGACTGAAAAGGATGTTGAGATTGTGCGTCAACTCTTGCAAGAGGTTAAGCCGCATCAAATATACGTAGCTGGCGACTTGGCCGACCCACATGGTACTCATAAGAAATGTACTGATGCCGTGTTGGCCGCTCTTGAACTTGAAAAAGAAGATGGAGCAGAATGGTTGAAAGATTGTAGAGTGTGGATGTATCGTGGTGCTTGGGCTGAATGGGAAATTGAAAACATTGAGATGTGTGTGCCCATGAGTCCTGAAGAGTTGCGTGCTAAGCGCAACAGCATCTTGAAACATCAGAGTCAAATGGAAAGTGCACCATTCCTTGGCAACGACGAACGTTTGTTCTGGCAGCGCTCTGAAGACCGCAATCATGCTACTGCAGCCCTATACGACAGTCTGGGGTTGGCATGCTACGAAGCCATGGAGGCATTTGTAGAGTATAAAGTATAGGTAAGACTTTACGTCTGTTTGAATGCTTCGCAAATATCTTTTTCGGCAGAAAAGGTGTTTGCGAAGCATGAAAGACAGGTGTTCGGAATGAATGATTTACCCCAGTTAGAGGTAGGCTTTGAAAACATTTGAGTTGTTCCAACTCGTTTGTTGCCATCCCTTTAACTGGGGTAACGCATGCTTATACTGGCAAAATGCATGGTCAGTTCATGGTGTCGTTTGGCGGAAGGGTAATCTCTCCTGCTATTGATTGTTTCATCTTTTGGCAGATGGTGGTATAGTCATCATATTGAGCCTGTAAAAACATCAGCTTGGCAACGGCTGCTTCAACGGTGCTATCGTAGCCGCTGATGACGCCCGCATGTTGTAATTGATAACCAGTGCCGTAACGCGTCATCTCTACATTGCCACATACACACTGGCTGATATTGACGATAACAACACCTCGTTCTGCAGCTTGGCTAAGCAGCTGTGTGAGCCATGTTTGCTGCGGGGCGTTTCCACTCCCGTAACTGCGCATCACAATACCCCTCAAATTGGGTACTTCGAGAATCTGTTGCACAATATCTTCTTGTAAACCAGGAAAGAGCGAAAAGACCATCACATGAGGATCCAAGTGTGTATGGGGAACCATAGGCCTATTGAAGTCGGGCTTTAAAATAAGATGTTCATGATAGGCGAAGTTCACACCTGCATCACAAAGGTGAGGATAGTTGAACGAATCGAACGCATTGAATCCATCTGCATTTTGTTTCGTACTGCGATTGCCCCGCAACAGACTGCCATTAAAATAGATGCACACCTCTGGAACGATGGCTGTTCCATCTTCATGATGTGCCGCAGCCAGTTCGATACTTGATATGAGGTTTTCCTTTCCGTCTGTCCTCAACACGCCAATAGGCAGCTGGCTACCTGTGAGAACAACAGGTTTTGTGAGGTTTTCCAACATGAACGATAGGGCAGAGGCAGTGTAGGCCATGGTGTCGGTACCGTGCAGGATGATAAATCCGTCATACTGTTCATAACGTTCGCTGATGATGGTCACCAACTTTGCCCACATGGTTGGGTTCATGTCACTCGAATCAATGGGCGGAGTGAACTGATAGACATCAACATCTGTCTGAATCAACTCAAACTCCGGCACGTTCTCAACTAAATGATGAAAGTCGAGAGGCTCCAATGCATCGGTCTTGATGTTCTTTCCCATACCGATAGTGCCACCGGTGTAGATTAGTAAAACCTTGTTTGTTCTTTTCATAGTAGATTTGTTTTAGACTCTGTCTTAGCGTTGCTCAAGTAGTACCACGTTCTCAACATGCGGCGTGTGGGGGAACAT
>CAMQBP010000045.1 GCA_946999025.1 uncultured Prevotella sp.
TGCGTTCTCCGGCATCAGATTTTGTACCGGTGGATATGGCGGATAGATGGGTTGTCCGCCATTCTGTGGAACATACACAGGAATGTACTCCACTCTTCTGGACGAGGAGTTGTATACAGGTACCGTCTGTCCTTGTCGGGATGGGCGGTAGTAGTATCCTCTCCGCTGTGGCCTGGCATTTCTGGTCGGTCTGTATTGTTTTCTCATTTCTCTGGCAGCCACACCTCTCAGCACATCCATCAGTTCGTTTCTGTCGACCACGATGGTGTCATCCTCTGCAGGTGCCGCACCCAAAATGGGCGCTGCACCTACGTAGGAGATAGGTAGTGCTAAAAAGGCAAGTGTTACCAGACCGTACTTTTTCAGCATATTTTTTAGATTAGAATGTGAACGAATAGCCTAAGGCAACCTGATTCTGCTTGGTAAGGCTGCGTGCGGAGTAGTCTAAGAACACTTTTCCGCTAAACATTTCTACGCTGACACCAGCGATGATGTTAGAGCCAAAGTGGGTGTCCTTGCCATGGAATACGCCAAGGCCAAGGCCTGCGTATGGTACAAACTTGCCCAATGCGTTGGTCTTGAAGTTGTAGATAACATTCCCAGAGATACCCATTCCGCTGTTGTTAGCCATTGCTGCGTACAGCTCTGGCACGAAGTCGAGATTGGTAGAACCAATCTGCATGTATCCGCGAACACCGAAGTTCCATGCAGTCATGTCGCCGAATCCCAGACCTGTGATGACGCCCAGACGGTTCAGCTTTAGTCGCTTGCCTGTGGTAGGATGGTAACCAGCTGTCTCATCATCTACGGTTCCTGGTACATATTGGTTGCCCATAGCACCGTTACCGTCGTAAACAACTGTTGTTTCGCCTGCATTGCGTTGGCTAATCACCTTGTTCAATTTCTGGTTCATGATGCGGAGCTCTCTTCTCAGCTGCTCTGTTTCAGCGTTGTTCTGAACTGGTTGCATTCTCTGCATCGGCACAACGGTACGAGTTGGCTGTTGTGGCACTTCGTAGTTGTAGTTGTTGTAATCATAATCGTAGTCATAGTCATCGACGTAGCTGCGTGCTCCCTGACGAGCTTCTCTTGTGATGCGATTCACCAAGTCGTTCAGCTGTCTGCGTGTCATCTTCACGTTACTGCTGCTGTTTTCACCCAGTTCGTTCACCAACTTGCGCTTCATGGCCATCTCATCGTTCTCTATCGTCTCGAGTTCTTGTTGATGACGATCCTTCAATCGTGCGATCTCAGCCACGCGAATGGTATCGTTTGCTTTGAGAGCCTTGTCCAGATCTTTATCCAACTTGCCGATGCGTGCTTCGTATTCAGCCTTGAGCTTGTTAACACGCTCATCGTATTTTGCGATTTGATTGTCATAGTCAGCAATCTTCTCGTCATAGCCTGCGATCTGATCATCGTAATCAGAAATCTGTTCATCATATTTTGATCTCAGCTCGTTCAGTCTTTCATTAGAGGCTTCACGTTCGTCGTCCAATCGGCGGTTGAGATACCTTTTGTATTTCTTTTCACCGTTTGCAGCCAGACCCAGATTGAATCTTAGACCGGCATTGTACATCATACTGGTGTTGATGTGGTCAGGGTTCTGGATATCTTCTTCTTCTATACCCTTTTGTGTGGTGAATACTGCATTTGCCGAACCGAAGAGTGCGACATATCTTGACAATGGAATCTCGACACCAGCACCTCCGAATACGAATGCTGTGCTCTCAGCATCAGTGTTTCCATGCTTGTCAGCATATTTATCACCCACGTCCATGTAACCTCCACCGAGTTGCAGGTAAGGATTGATACCTCTTGGGAAGTTCAGGCGAGTGATGATGTTACCACCATACAGAGCCAGGTTCTTGTTGAACGATAGCGACAGCTTGTCGGCGTCTTTGGTGGCCTGATAGTAGAATCCGCGTATGCCTACGAGTGACGAGAAGTCAAATCCTGCACTTCCACCGGCGAGATAAGTGTCGGTCAAAGCCATCTTCTTGTCAAAATCCAGGTATGTCACGGCAGGTTCAACTACGAACTTAAGTCCCTTGAAACCACTGGAGAACAGTTTACGGTATTCGCGGCTGATGGCGTCGTCGCTGTTTTCAGCCCTGCCACCCAGATAGAAGTCGAGTGTAGCGGCTGCTCCCCAATTGTACAAATGGTTGCCGCCATCCTCCTTGTTGTATTCTGGTCTCATCAGGTAGCTGCCCTTGCTGGCGTTGAACATGGTGTTCTTAGCTTCGAGTGAGAGCACGGCGCGGCTGCTCAAGTTAATCTTGGCACCCACACCGAGTGATACAAAGAGTTGTTCGTCTTTCAATGGAACCTCCGTTATCTGGGCATCTCCAGTGAAGCTGTTGTACTTCATTTGCTGTACACCGGCACCAGCTGTGAGGAAAGGAGCGAAATAGCTGTTCTTTCCCAAGTTGAGTTTCATCTCACCACCATATTTGGTAAGATCCATTTTGGTGTCTCTTATGTGGCCGGCCCATCCCTCATCGGTAAGCCAGTTCTGGCCGCGTACTTTCGCATTTGCATTGTCACCGCGCAAGTAGAATGCGTGTAGCTCGAAGAGTGGGCCAAAGCCGAACCCTAACTTTCCACCATACAGCGGCATGTTGTCGATGGAAAGATCTTTGTCCCACCAAATGTACTCTGCGGCGGGAGATACGATGAACGATACGTCATGTACCTGTGCCGTGGACTTTAGACTTCCCAGCAGTAATAAGCCTACGATGGAAAGTGTTCTCGTCATGTTTTTTTTCATTGCTGAATTGTTTATTATGTTAATAAAAAGAATTAACTTAAGAGGGTGCATAGCTCTCAGGCCATGCGCGTCTTCTTGTTGTCTAACGTTTAATTTCTGACCCGTTAGGATGTTGAACCTTTTAAGAAGTCTTATAAAACTTTTACAAAGATAGCGATTTATTTTTAGTTACAGAAACCTTTCTTGTATTTTTTACAATATTTACATTGCTCCACCGGTCCTTGAACGGAGCTGATATTGTTGAGGCATAGTTGTCAATTTTCAGCTTATGTAAACAGCGGATCAGTGGATTCAGCATAGGTGTTCCCCTGCCGACAGGTAGGTATACCGTCTCATGAGTTGTCTGAAATTTTGACTGATTTTGGCCTCTAAAACGGTGCTTCAAAACTTTCAATCTAGGAAAAAACGATAGGCTCGTAGGGTGCAAACTTGAGATAAAGATGGGATAAAAAGCAAATTTTTGCTTCAAAGCGATGCTATTACGTGCTTAAATGCATCACTTTCGGGGCCAATATACACGAGATTGCACGTCAAAAGCATACATATTAGCGGCTTAAAGCATTGCTATTCGACAGAAAAGTTCGAAAAACAGACGCATGATAGCATGCATAATGAGGTAATGAGTTGTATGATAACGACATACATAAATTGCGCATGCTTGGCGTATTTGCGACCAGCAGCATGGCTGTTTGAAAATACGCCAAATATGAAGCGATGTGTTGTCAGGAAAATTCAGAATCTTTGGGCAGCTTGAGCGTGCAGTAAGGATGGATGATGTTACGCACTTTCCGCTCCTTGCCGACGAGTCAAACAAGTCTTCAACCCAGTCTTCTATAAAAAGCCTTGTTGCTTGAGCGTGTCCAACAGGTTTTTAGACATGGCCTCGTTGTCCTTTTTGGTGTATCGTATGTCCGTAAAAATTTGTGCCAAGGTTTCTTTCTTGTTCACTTCGCAGAAGCGGATGTTCTCGGGTAGACTTTCTTTTTCGTGGTAAAATAGGTCTATCCGCTCGGATGTGTAGTCGCGGTATGTTTCGTCATGGATGATGGCCGAGAGCGGAAGGCGGTCGGTAAGGTCGGGTGTTTCGTCGGGCCATCCCAGGGTAATGGTGGCTACGGGCATGACCAGACGAGGCAGTTGGAGCGTGTCGATGATGCTTTTGGGGTTGTACAGCGTGGTGCCCAGGAAGCATAAGCCTAGTCCTGCTTCTTCGGCGAGGTTGCAGAATGTTTGACAATATAATAAGGTGTCGGTGGCAGCGTTGACGAAACTCAAGAAATTGTCATAGCCTGGTTGCGCTTTTCTGCACTCCGCCCATGAGCTGGTTCGCCTGTAATCGGCACAAAAGGTCAGTACCACAGGCGCTTGCGTCACCATGGGTTGATGGAAATGAGCCGGTGCCAGTTTTCTTTTTTGTTCATCGCTGTGTGTGATAACGACCGAGTAAAGTTGCAAATTGCCCATGGTCTGCGTACGTTCAGATTCAGTCAACAGCTTGTTTATCAACTCATTGTCAACCTCTTTGCTTTGATATTTGCGAATGCTCCTGCGTGTTGTGATTGTTTTCATCTTGGAAATTTATAGTTTGACAAAGATATAAATATTTTCAAAAAGAAACATTTTATGCAACAAGTTTTTCAAATAAATAACCTAAAAATATTTTTCTTATATAGAAAATAAGTTGTAGATTTGCAAAACAATCATCATTCACTGATAATTGTGCAAATAACACTGGATATTAAATCATAACCATATAACATTTTTTTAGACTAAAAAATGGAACAATCAAAAAGCTGCGCTTTCGAAGAAGCTTACGAGGAGGCGTTGAAATACTTTGCGGGTGACGAATTGGCCGCACGAGTATGGGTGAACAAATATTCCATGAAAGACAGTCTCGGGAATATCTATGAAAAGTCACCAGAGGACATGCATTGGCGCATCGCCAATGAAATTGCGCGCATCGAGCAGAAATATAAGAATCCGTTGAGTGCGCACGAAATCTTCGAACTGTTGGACCATTTCAAGTATATCATCCCGGCTGGCAGCCCGATGACTGGCATTGGCAACAATTATCAGGTGGCCAGTTTGAGCAACTGCTTTGTAATTGGGCTGGATGGCGATGCCGACTCATACGGTGCCATCTTGCGGATTGACGAAGAACAGGTGCAGCTGATGAAGCGTAGGGGAGGCGTGGGTCACGACTTGAGCCATATCCGTCCGAAAGGTTCACCAGTTAACAACTCGGCACTCACCAGCACCGGCTTGGTGCCTTTCATGGAGCGTTACAGCAATTCCACCCGCGAGGTGGCGCAGGATGGCCGTCGTGGCGCGCTGATGTTGAGTGTGAGCATCAAACATCCCGACAGCGAAGCGTTCATTGATGCCAAGATGACCGAGGGAAAAGTCACCGGGGCTAACGTTTCTGTCAAGATAGACGACGCTTTCATGGAGGCTGCTACCAGTGACAAACCTTATGTACAGCAGTTCCCCGTGGACAGTGATGAGCCGCTTGTGCAACGGGAAATCTCCGCCAAGGCTCTGTGGGGGAAAATCGTTCACAATGCCTGGAAGAGTGCAGAACCAGGCGTATTGTTCTGGGATACCATCACCCGTGAAAGCATTCCCGACTGTTATGCCGATTTGGGTTTCCGCACCGTGAGCACCAATCCATGCGGCGAAATACCGTTGTGCACTTATGACTCGTGCCGATTGTTGAGCATCAACCTCTATTCATACGTGGTTCATCCATTTACCAAGGATGCTTATTTTGACATGGACAAATTCAGAAAGCATGTTCAAATAGCACAGCGCATCATGGATGACATCGTTGATTTGGAGCTGGAGAAGATCGATCGTATCATGCAGAAGATACAACAAGATCCGCAAAGTGACGAGGTCAAAGAAGCAGAGTATCATCTCTGGGAGAAAATTAAACACAAGAGCAGTCTGGGACGCCGTACAGGTGTCGGCATAACGGCCGAGGGTGACATGATTGCGGCCATGGGGTTGCGCTATGGAACGCCAGAAGCAACCGAGTTTTCTGTCAACGTTCACAAAAATTTAGCGTTGAGTGCCTACCGCTCTTCCGTAACCATGGCGCAAGAACGCGGTGCTTTCGCCGTGTTTGATGCCAGTCGCGAGAAGAACAATCCCTTCTTGCTCCGCATCAAGGAGGCCGATAAACAGTTGTACGCCGATATGCAGAAGTATGGCCGTCGCAACATCGCTTGTCTAACGATTGCACCTACGGGCACCACTTCACTGATGACACAAACCACCAGTGGCATCGAACCCGTGTTCATGCCAGTGTATAAGCGTCGTCGTAAGGTAAACCCAGGTGATGCCGACGTGCATGTAGACTTTGTGGACGAAGTAGGTGACAGCTTTGAAGAATACATCGTGTACCACAAGAAATTCCTGGAGTGGATGAACGTCAACGGTATCGATTCGACTAAGAAATATACCCAGGAAGAGATTGATAAGCTGGTGGAGCAGTCGCCTTATCACAAGGCCACGGCTAATGATGTGGATTGGTTGGAGAAGGTAAAGATGCAAGGTGCCATCCAAAAATGGGTAGACCATAGCATCAGTGTGACCGTCAACCTGCCCAACGACGTGGATGAGGCCTTGGTCAATCGCTTATATGTAGAGGCATGGAAGAGCGGATGCAAGGGCTGCACCATCTATCGAGACGGATCCAGAGCAGGAGTTATGATTTCTGTTTCCAAGAGTGACAAGGCCCAGAAAGGCAAGGAGCAAACCAAGGACAACACCGTTGACCAGAACACACTGCCCCTCTGTAAGCAGCCTGAGGTGATTGAGGTGAGGCCAAAGGTGCTGGAGTGCGATGTGGTTCGCTTCCAAAACAATAAGGAGAAGTGGGTGGCATTGGTTGGGTTGCTTGATGGCTATCCTTACGAAATCTTCACTGGTTTGCAAGACGACGATGAGGGTATTGTACTGCCTAAGTCGGTTGTCAAAGGAAAAATCATCAAACAGAAGCAGGATGACGGCCCCAGCAGATACGACTTCCAGTTTGAAAACAAGCGTGGCTATAAGACTACGGTGGAGGGACTTAGTGAGAAGTTCAACCCAGAGTATTGGAATTACGCCAAACTCATCAGTGGTGTGCTGCGCTATCGTATGCCCATCGACCGCGTCATCAATCTGGTGAGTTCACTACAGTTAAAAGACGAGAGCATCAACACTTGGAAGAATGGTGTGGAGCGCGCATTGAAGAAATACATAGACGACGGCACCGAGGCCAAAGGAAAGAAGTGTCCGGTGTGCGGACATGAAACCCTTGTATATCAAGAGGGCTGTCTGATCTGCAAAAACTGTGGTGCCAGCCGTTGTGGATAATCGACCTTTATGATTAAACAATCAAGTTATATTTATTTGAGCAACCTGCGGTTTCGCGCCTATCACGGCGTGTTACCGCAGGAGCGCATTACGGGAAACGACTTCATCGTGAACGTCCGGCTGGCCTACGACTTCGATAAGGCCATGGAAACCGACGATGTGGCCGACACCTTGAGTTATGCCGACGTGTATCAGGTGATTAAACAGGAAATGCAACAGCCTTCCAACTTGCTCGAGCATGTGGTGGGTAGGATAGGGAAACGCTTGCTGGCGGAATTCCCGTTGATGAAGGCTATCGACTTAAAACTCACCAAGGTTAATCCTCCCATGGGTGCCGATTGCGACGGTGCTGGTGTGGAAATACACTTAATAAATGATAAAACCGATTGAAAGATAAGGGGTTTTCCGCCTAAAAACATTACTTTTGCAGCTATATGAATAAGAAGGTCTGGCACTGTTTGCTTTGTTTCTTGCTGTTTGCGTCAGTGGGTTTGGCTGCAAACAAAAAGTTCACGCTGGTCATCGACCCCGGACATGGTGGTAGAGACCATGGTGCTGCAGGCGTTTATTCAAAGGAAAAAGATCTTGTTCTGAAGTTCGCATTGGCCTTTGGGCAAATGGTTGAGCGTAATTGTCCCGACGTCAAGGTCATCTATACGCGTAAGACTGATGTCTTTATCCCGCTGGCCAGACGTGCCGAAATCGCCAATAAGAATCATGCTGACTTGTTTATCTCTGTTCACATCAATGCTTTGTCGGGTGGACGCAAGGTAAGAGGATTGCAAACTTATACCCTCGGACGAGGACAGAACACCGGCCAAAAAGGCATTATGGAAAACTTGGAGGTGGCGAAACGCGAGAACTCGGTCATCTTTCTGGAGAAAGATTACAAGCAAAAGTATCAAGGCTTTGACCCCTCATCGCCCGAAAGCAACATCATGTTTGAGTTCATTCAAGACAAAAACATGCAGCAGAGTGTGGAATTGGCTCGTTACATGCAGAATCATATCCGTGCTGCCACGGGCTTGAATGACATGGGTGCGCATCAAAATAATTTGGCTGTGTTGCGGCTATCGTCCATGCCGGGATGCTTGTTGGAATTGGGTTTCATCTCAACCCCCGAGGAAGAAGACTTCATGAATGCCGCCGGAGCAGCCGATATGTATGCCCGGGGTATCTTCAACGCATTCGTACAATATAAGAACAAATACCATCAAGGTCTGGTTGTGCCTTACAAGGCTCCGGTCGTACCTGAGCCACAGGTGCCAGAAATTGTTCCGCAGGATTACAAGGAGCAGAGTAAAAAAGCAGAATCTTCGAAAAATGTAAAGACTCGTGAGGTGTCTGTTGCCCCCAACGTTCCACAACCCAAGGTGGCTGAAACATCATCCACCAATCAGCAAACACCTCAGATGGCAGCCAATCAGTCAGCGTCACAGGAGACACTAGCCATACCTCAGCCGACTGAAGCAGCGCCCAATGCGAAAAATGAGGCTCGCACGTCCGCTCAAACCCCAATATCTCCCGTTGCAAATCCCGCTCAGGAAGTCCCTGTGTTCAAGATTCAAATCCTCACGACCAGTCGAAAACTGGCATCAACGGATGCTGCCTTGAAAGGACTCAAAGGGTGCGAGTGGTACGAAGCTGGTGGTGATATGAAATACACTTACGGTTCGTCAGCCGATTACAACGAGATACGCCGACTTCGAAAAGAAATCATCGATCGCTTCCCTGATGCCTTCATCATTGCATTCAAGAATGGACAGCGCATGGATGTGAACGAGGCGATTCGCACGTTTTTGCAGAATAAAAAGAAATAAGGTTGTTTTTTAATAGTCCTACTGGATATGATAAAAATAAGAAATGAAATAAAAATTGCCCTCGTGGCGGTTGCTGGTATCGTGGCTTTGTTTATCGGAATGAACTTTCTGAAGGGTACAAATCTGTTCACAGGCAGCAAGACTTACTGTTTTGCTTTCGATGACATCAGCGGTTTGACCAAGTCAAGTCCTATCTACGCCTCTGGTTATCAAGTGGGATTGGTCAAGGATATCATTTTCGATTACAGCCAAAAGAACAAGACCAAGGTGATTGCAGAGATGGATAAGCAGATGAAAATCCCCACGGGAACCACGGCTTTTATCAGCAGTGACGTGCTGGGTAATATCAAAGTAACCTTGAACATTGCCCCCAATAGAGGCAAATTTATCCAGGAAGGCGGACTCATACCGGGTTCTATCGATCAGGGAGCGATGGGTGAGGTGACGTCTATGATACCTGCGGTGAAGCAGATGTTGCCTAAATTAGATTCCATTTTGCTGAGTCTTAATCTGCTCTTGGCCGACCCAGCCATCGCAAGTTCCGTGCATAATGTGCAGGACATGACGGCCAATCTCACCAAAACGTCCCGCGAACTGAATGCAGTCGTTGCAAAATTAAACCGTGAAATACCGGGTGTGGTGACGAAGACAAACCGCATTTTGGATCATTCTGAAACGTTCACGGCCAATCTTTCACAGGTAGACGTGGCCACGACCATGCGAAAAGTGGATGAGGCCATGGCTGATGTCAAGGCAGTAACGGCCAAAATCAACAGCAATGAGGGCACGCTGGGATTGTTGATGCGCGACCCATCGCTTTACAATCAGCTCAATACCACTGTGCGGAGTGCTGATTCTCTCATGATTAACATTCGGCAACATCCTAAACGTTACGTCCATTTCTCTATCTTCGGAAGGAAAGATAAGTAAGGTGGCATGCCCCATTTGAGTGTGATGATATCACTTCTCGACAATCATCATCTGTTGAATGTGATTCGACTTTAATTAAAATTGGTATAAATAAGAAAACTAATTGTTTCACATTGGGCGAAATGGCATAATGCATTAACAACGTAGCCGATAATAGATATTTCATTTATGTTTCACCGTTCAAGTAAGTATCTTGATGGTATTCAGCTTAACTTACTTATTCTCAAGGTTTTATGAACACGCGACATCAAAAGCAATGAGATTTCTTTTAAAAAGTTGCTAATATGCGGCTAGTTAGGTACTTACGATTTTTCTCCTGTTGAAGCATAGAAACATGCATTTGTTTAATCAAGTTTTCTTTTATAAATTTGCAGTCGATTGATCATCGAATTGATCGAAAGACATACGTAAAATACTACATGATTCAATGAATGTAAGTCCTAATCAAGCTTGGGGCCAAGCCCTTGCGCTCATCCGTGAGAATGTTTCCAAGCAACAATATGATACATGGTTTGAGCCCATCACCTACGAGTCGTTTGACGAAGCGACCCGCACGTTGTTGATACAGGTACCCAGTCCGTTTGTGTATGAGTACTTGGAAGAGAATTATATCGACTTGTTGAGCAAGGTACTCAAGCGTTCTTTTTGCGACAACATTCGTTTGAAATACCGTATCGTCACCGATCAGGAGCATCATCTGACACAGGATGTTGAGGCTGAACAAACCGATGTGACTGGCGTAAAGCCTCAGAAGAAAACACGTGCCAATCAACCTCCGTCGGCTCTTGACGCCGCCCAGCCGCAACAGTTGGACCCAAATTTGAATCCACACCTTACTTTCAATAATTATATTGAAGGCGACAGCAACAAGTTGCCGCGCTCGGTTGGCATGTCTATTGCCGAACATCCCAACAAAACACAGTTCAATCCCATGTTCATCTACGGTCCGTCGGGCTGTGGAAAGACCCACTTGATCAACGCCATCGGCATGCTCTCCAAGCAGCTCTACCCACAGAAAAGGGTGCTGTACGTTAGTGCACGCTTGTTTCAGGTGCAGTACACTAATGCCGTTTTGCAGAACTCTGTGAACGACTTCATCAACTTTTACCAGACTATCGACTTGTTGATTGTCGACGATATACAAGAGTGGATGACTGCCATCAAGACCCAAGACACCTTTTTCCATATCTTCAACCACCTGTTCCGCAATGGGAAGCGCATCATCTTGGCCAGTGATCGGCCACCAGTTGACTTGAAAGGAATGAACGAACGGCTGCTGACACGGTTCGCATGTGGACTGATTGCCGAGTTGGAGAAACCCAACTTGCAGCTTTGCATCGACATCCTGAACAGTAAAATTCAACGTGATGGTCTTCAAATTCCAGACGACGTGGTACAGTACATCGCACAGACGGCCAATGGAAGCGTGCGCGATTTGCAAGGCGTTATCAACTCGTTGTTGGCCTATTCGGTGGTATACAACAGTGTAGTGGACATGCGTTTGGCCCAAAGAGTCATACAGCGCGCCGTGAAGGTAGATGACAAACCGCTCACCATCGATGAGATTCTTGACACCGTTTGTCGGCATTTCAATGTCACCGTATCGGCAGTGAACAGCAAGAGTCGCAAGCATGAGTTGGTGACGGCTCGTCAGTTGTCCATGTATCTGGCGCAGAAGTACACCAAGATGCCTGCCTCGCGCATTGGAAAGCTGGTGGGTGGGCGCGATCACTCCACCGTTATCCATAGCTGTTCGCGCATTGAGCAACGCCTGAAGCTGGACTCTCTGTTCTCCAATGAGGTGATGAGCATTGAAAATTCCTTCAAGTTGAAGCAATAACCGGGTGTAACAATCCCCGTTTGTCGCCCCCTTCAATATTCAGAATGAAATAGACTTCGTGTCCAAGGCTCCTGAGCTTTGGATTTTTTTTTGCCCTGAGTCCATTTTTATAGAATTGCTTGGCGCATGATAGTTTTTGCGAATATTCTTTGTTAGTCTTATTGAAAAGTCATACCTTTGTCGTCGGTTTACAAACAGTAAGCTAAGGGTGCTCACTTTATTTGTGGGCTGAGAACAAACCTTCTGACCTGATCTGGATAATACCAGCGTAGGAATTG
>CAMQBP010000046.1 GCA_946999025.1 uncultured Prevotella sp.
TAGAGTCCGCTGCTTTGCAGTCATGGCGATTTATTAATTCAGCGAACACTAATTAACTTGAACAATCAGAGATTTTCTATTTCTTATAAACTCAAACACGATGTGCTCTGTGTTGCTTTACATTTGGGAGCATGTTGTTATCTCTTCTCGCCGTACGACCTATAGAGCATGAGCAAATGAGCTGCACTCCAACTGAAATGGGAGGCCTGCAACCCCTTGCCGGTGAATGTGTCATAGTTTTCGTAAATGGGAGCATCTGCTGTCAGACCCTCAAGACGATCAAAAACCTGTCGGGTGTACATGTCTGCCTTAGCGTGCTCTCCATAGTTTCTGAATCCCTCAATGGCATAGTAAGTCTGGTCCAGCCATATCGGTCCTCTCCAATAGCCATTAGGATCATATTTGGGATTGTCGGCCGCAATGGTTGGGAATGGAATATAAGTAGAAAACTTGGTTTTGTCTTCCAATGTTTTTTTTGCCATCTTCCATTGTTCCTGCGTTGCTATTTTCGTCCAAAAAGGCAAATATCCCTCACACCCTGGTTCTCTGACAAAACTTCCATCCGTGAGCCGGCGGTCAAAGAAGTAGCCGTTCTTTGTATCAAAGAAATAATCGGCAATACGACTTCTCATATCCAGCTCATCGAATTTTTCATTCAGTATCTTTGAAAACTTCTTGAGTATAGTATATTCGTATGCCAAATATCCATTGAGGTCTACACTTTCCTGATTTATGCTCCACGCATTTTCACCGTTCTTCAACATCCGTGCGCCATCAAAGCGTATGGCATTGTCCATACCACTCTCCCATGCGGCAGCTTCCAACGTGCCATCTGTAGAGCCAAATTCACAGATGCCGTTACCATCATGATCCCTCTTTTTATACCACCATTTATAATAAGCCAATAACTTGGGATACATTTCCCTGACAAAAATCGTGTCTGCCGTGGCCTTCCATATCTCATCCACAGCCCAGCAGGCCAACGGAGGTTTGCTGTCACGTGCATTATTTTCCTTGGGATCAGTATATATACAGTCTATTACCATACCATCTGATTGTTGATAATCGAACATCACACGAATGTTATCTTTAGCTAATGAGGGAAAAAAGTGAGCCATGGCCGCCGAAAAGCGCCAACAATCCCAAGCCCAGCAACCCACAAAATAACCAATGGCATGGCTTGGTACGATACCATCGTGTAACAATCCACCACGCTGCACGCGCCAGTTGGAAATAAGTGTGGTAATGGCTTTTACGGCCACCCGATTGTATTCAACGGGCATGTCTCGCCTCAATATCTTATTGATATAGCCGTTCCAACGTTCACGTCCCGCCCTTTCCGTTTGCTCAAATTGCTCAGTCATCTGCTCAGCAAATAACTTTTGCACAGGTATGCGGTCGCCCGGCAATAGCATTGATATGGCAATGGTGGCATCTTTAATATTGCCCGTCATCACAGCCATATAGTTGGTGCCGTCGGTAGAGAGTTTGGTACCTGCGGGAAATGTGAGCATAATCGTCTCTTCAGGTAGTCCATGCATCACCACATGTCTACCCTCAACCACCATTTTTACCCCCTTGGCTGGCTCAAGAGCTTGCAACCGTAATGTGTCCATGCCGTATGTGCATAGGTTAAGCAATGCAGTACGCGAGTCTGCAAATATCAGTTGTTCCTCGACCCTTGAATCACCGCCTTGCAGTGTCATCGCTATTTTTCCCGGCGTATAGTTCGATCTGGTAGCCTGGAATATACCGTGCCTATCCTTCAATGCTATCACAGATTTTGCTATCCATTTACGGCTGTTGATGCTAAATGGACCACAGAAGCCTCCCACTGGCTTGCCAGCTTCAGGGATTGTAAATCCCATCCATGCCCCTTGATCGGAAAAACAACCTGTAAGTCGCTCATTTCCATTGGGTGTGAGACGGATATTGATAATATCCTCAAAATCGCTACATTCATAACCATTTGCCAACATTGTTACTTTACTGCTGAGAATCAGCAACACCAACGTGCATACGGTCTTTATTTTATGTTTGTTCATCTTCATTCTCTTATATTATTTGATGGGAGTTATCGAATAAGTGTAGTGCCATTCGCGTGGCGTGATGGTGTATTCCGGATGCACCTGCGCACCCCAAGTATTGTCACCCCCCACACCCATCAGCCGATGGTCGATATTGAGCCATACCAAGTCTTTTCGCACGACACTTCCTCCATGCTTGTGAGCCACGGTTGATGGCACATAGTCAAGGTCGTCCTGCGTACAGTTCCAAGCACTGACGTTCAACAAATCGGTGCCCTCTATGCGTATGCCACGGCCGGTCTTGTCTTTCAGTTCCACCCATCTCACATCGCATTTGTTGGCTGTCTCCTGTGCCCTGACGTAGGGATGGAATTGATCCCATACACTCGCTGAGTAGACATCTACAAGCGCGCTCAACTTACGGTCTGCATAGTTCTCATGTGGGCCGCGACCATACCAGGTCATTTGGTCGCAGCTCTTATCTATAATCATTCTCATGCCTAATCGTGGCATTTCCGGAAGCGGCTTTGTGCCAGGCTTGAAGAGCATGGACACCGCCAGTTTGCCACTTCCGGAAATCTCATATTCGACAATCACCTTAGCATCTTGCTCAGCCAACTTGTAGGTGCTGACAATCTTTGCAACTCCATTGGTCTGTATGGCTTCAAATTGCAGCAGCGTCATGTTATCGGCAGCATGTTTCCATGTTCCGCACCGATCCAAGGTGCCATTGGCCACATCGTTATCGGTGAGTGGTCGCCAGAAGTTGGGACGAGGTCCCTTCTGCAGAATCTCCCTGTTATCATAACGCATGGAAGTAAGCTCGCCGGTTTGTTTGGCAAAAACATAATCGAAGCCGTTGCCTGATATTAACACTTCGTCTTTGACAGACTTCATGGTTGGCGAAAAATTACTCTCTATTGATTTTTGCGCCGTCACTGCCGGAAAACCAATGACCCATTGACCATTGGCCATCTCATGGTGTGCCAGCAACATAGGTGTTGCATTCTTGGTAAACACTCGCAAAGTGAGTATCTGCTCAGCGTTTTGTGATGTAATGCTGGTCAAAGGCAGGGTGAGCACGGCTTCATGATGCGGCTTGATATGTGGAAGTTCGCACTGTCCCTGTTCAACAACCTTACCATTTTCTTTCACATCCCAAGATAGGTAATAGTCGTCAAGAGTTATGAAATCGAAAGCATTGTACACCCTAACCGCATTGCTGCTGAATGGCATTGGTGATAAGCGGATGTTCTCATAGACCTTTTTCACCTCCCAATAGTGTGGGTGTAGGGAACGATCGGCGGCCACAAGGCCGTTCGCACAGAAATTAGAGTCGTTCACGACACCCACAAATCCCATGTCTCCTCCGTATGCCCAGATATGATTCCCCATGCTGTCTTGACGTTCGAAAGTCTGGTCTACCCAATCCCAAATGAAACCGCCCTGCAGCTGGTCGTACTTATTAATGAGATCCCAATAATCCTGCAAGTTGCCAACGCTGTTGCCCATAGCATGTGCATACTCGCACAATATCAGCGGACGGGCATTCCGTTCATTGACATGACGACGCAAGGACCATATCCGAGCATACATGGGGCAATATATATCTGACAGTCCCTGATATCCACCTCCCTCGTATTGCACAGGTCTGGTGCCATCCAGTTGTTTGGCAAGATGATATATCTGCTCAAACAACGGCCCATACCCCGATTCGTTTCCAAGACTCCAAATGATGATACTGGTAAAGTTTCGATCTCTCTTCACCATACGCCCCATGCGCTGATGAAAAGCATCTGCCCAATCCTCGTTGTCGGCGAGGGTGGGATGCGATGCGTTCTCCATGCCATGACTCTCTATATTGGCCTCATCGACGAGATACAGCCCATACTTTGTACAGAGATCATACCACTCCGGTCGGTTGGGATAGTGACAGGTTCTGACGGCATTAATGTTAGCCTGCTTCATCAGCCTAATATCCTCAAGCATGCTTTCCACCGAGATGGTACGGCCGGTGCGGGCATCGTGTTCGTGCCTGTTCACCCCCTTGAGCTTGATAGGCATGCCATTTACAAGAAGCAAACCATTCCTCATTTCAACACTCCTGAAACCGAATTCATGAACCACCGACTCTGTTACCACACCATGAGCATCCATCGTATTGATGACCAACTTGTATAAGTTAGGCATCTCTGCACTCCATTGTTTCACCGAAGTGAACACATGGGCAACATTAAGTGTGGAGTCTGACGACTTCCTGATTTTATATTCCCTTCTTAATATCGTCATATTCTTGTCATCAAGCACTTTAAGCTCCACTTTGTTGCGGGGGGCTGCGCCCTTTAACAGTACTTCAAGACTGAACTTGCCATCGCGGTAATCATTGACAAGACCAGCACGAAGAATAAAATCATGTAACCTGAAGTGCGGACGTGCCTGTAGATATACGCTACGTTCTATGCCGCTGTATTTCCAATAATCCTGATCTTCCAAGTATGATCCGTCACTGTATCTGAACACCTTCACAGCCAACTTGTTTTCCCCTGACAACAAATATGGTGTGATATTAAAATGAGCCGGCAACCTGCTATCCTCGCTATAGCCCACCATGTTGCCATTAATCCATACATAGAAAGCCGACTCCACACCTTCGAAGTCGATGAAAATATCCATGCCTTGCCACTCCTTGGGGACATTGAATGTATGAATGTACGACCCAACGGGATTGTAATCAGAGGGTACAAAAGGAGGATTGGCGGGGAAAGGATATCGCACGTCGGTATAGATGGGACAGTCAAACCCTTGCAATTCCCAGCTGCCAGGCACCTGAATTTGCTGCCATGAGCGCGCATCGAAATCTTTTTTAAAGAAATCTTCAGGTGCACTCACATTGTTCCTGGCATACTTGAAGAGCCATGTGCCATCCAGTTGGAGCCTGCGTTCGACACTTGGATCGCAGCTTAGACGCTCCACATCAGGCATGATGTATCGCGCCATTGCCCCACTCTCTGTTTTATATGGGATGAAATGAGCTGTCATTGGCTCCCGATTGATAGACGATATGTGTGGATTTTGCCAAGGCATAGCATCGTTGGCAAAGCCCTGAAGCGAGAAAAACAAAATACAAAAAACGGTTAGACTGGATATCTTCATAAGTGACTATTGTTAGATGGAACAAAAGAGAGTGACCAAAAAAGGCACCGTGAAATCTGTGATGAAGCCATGAGCTATGGAGATTACCGTGAACTGCTTGCCCGATACTTGCGTAATGATAGGCAGCGTAGTATCCATGGTTGTTGCACCGCCGGCCGAAATCGGAGCCAATGGGCCAAACCATTTGCGTAAAATCGGTGCGCCAAGCAGCGTTATGATTTCCCGCATGATGTTGGCCAATAGAGCAATGGTACCCAACTCAACCCCTCGCATCTCAGTTATAAAAATGCTGGACAGAGAATAGTAACCAAATCCGGAGCCAATGGCAAGACAACTGGTGAGTTGTCGGCTGGGCAGTAACAATGCCACCACCGCACAACCCGCCAATGTGCCAACTATAGTAGCAATGGGCAACAACAGAAATTTAGCACCAACCCGCCTGAAGCTCTTTAGCGTCTCTATGTCGTTTCCGATGGATATACCCACGCAAAACATAAGCATGCACAGTGCATAGTAGCTCAATTCACCACTGTTTATATCGGTTGGTAGCAAATGAAATAAACCAACCGCAATACCTATGGCAAAGAACGAAACTATAATGATACTACCTTTCATGTCTCTGCCCTTTCCTATTGATGAATCGCCATAACATCCATGCGAGCAGAACACTACCCATCATGCCTCCACACGTAAGCAGCAAGGCCTCTCCTCCGATCTCTATCAGCCCATTGATAATGCGTTCGTTCCTGCCAACCTCTATTCCCAATAGGAACAACAGCATCCATATCAAAACAGTGATGACTCGTGGAATGACACTTAGCCGATGCCTGTGCAGGACTCTTCCGACCAGTATTCCGCTCAGCATGATAATGACGATTTTAAGCATTGATATTGCTATTATTATTTGATAAGCCCATTGGCATTGTGTTCTGTCTGTGGAATGGGATAGAAGTCGTGAACAGACTCCTTGAAGTTCTTACGTCCGGAAGCCTTCATTGCTGCTCCCAACTTGCCCCAACGGCGCAAATCGTAAAAACGCATATTTTCTAAGGGGAACTCCAATATTCGCTCATGTTCTATCTGGTTCTGCACCTCCGTCTTACTACTGCCTTCCATCTTCGGCATGTTGCCATGCACGCTTCTCACCTTGTTGATAAGTTCGATAGCCTGAGCTGTCTGTCCTATTTGGTTTAGAGCCTCTGCCTTCATGAGTAAGACGTTAGCATAACGCATGAGTGGAATATTGATGGCTGTCTCGTCCATGTTAAGTTTCTCCAACGTGGCGGGCATGAATTTTCTGAATGCAGGCCGATTATAGGCACCTTTGTCATCCCTGAACCATTCGTCGTATGTTTTGCCATAGACCCTACCCTCTGGCGAGTTCCAATAATCACACGGATAGAATACAGTTGCATACAAACGGCTATCATAATCTCCATCAGTAGCCTTTTTACCCTCTTTCATAAACTCATTCATGAGAAATTTTGAAGGAAGGATTTCGTCCCATCCACGCAGTTCGCTACATCCTATCCACCGATGCATCTGTGTGCGATAGTTTGCACCATTTGCATCGTTGAGCGTAAACTGCATTTCGAAAATAGACTCCTTAGAGTTCTTATTCTGACCATTAAACATACTTTCAAAGTTGGGTACCAACTCATAACCCTTCACCTTGTCAAAGGCATCGACAGCTTTTTTCAAGTATTCGTCCTTGCCGCTACTTTCCTCTGCAGCCCGCGTGAGATAGGCCCATCCAAGATAAGCGTAAGCCGCGCCACGAGTAGCTCTACCTACATCTCCGGGATCATAACTTTCCGGCAATTCCGTTGCAGCTTTCAGATCGTCAATAATGAAATCCCAACATTCCAGACGAGATGACAATGGCTTGTCTAATGCTGCCGGCTCACCTGATGTAATGTATTTATCGCGAATGACAATCTCCTTCCAGTTGAGCAGGAGACGCATATGGTAATAGCCTCGCAGAAAATGAGCTTCTGCCATAAGTGTTTTGCGGTCAGATTCGGATAAATTTGTTGATGGTACATCAGCCGACTTCGCTAATATCTGATTGGCAAAGTTGGCTCCACGATATAGGTGACTCCAATAATTGGAAATCTGAGAGTTTCCATTGGTATACGTATAATTGTACAGGTCTACCCAGTTTTGGTAGTTCATGGCGTCGTTTCCCATATTCACCACATCTTCCCTGTAGGCTTCCACAGGCCATATCACCTCACTCATGGTCCACTCATCACCGCTGTAATCCATGAAATATAGCTGCGAGTAGGCCGCAGAAAGTGCCGACTCTATATCGGCTTTGTCTCTCCAAAATGACTGTGAAGTGAGGTCGTCGGGCGAGTCTACGGTCAGATAATCCTCGCAAGCCGTAAAACTCAAAGATGCCGAAACGGCTATCATATATATTATTTTTTTCATAATAGTTTCTTTTCTTGTTAATGATGAAGTCTTATTCGCTTTTAATCAGAAAGATACTTGTGCGCCGATGGTGAACGAACGAGTGAAAGGATAGATGAGTTTGTCTATACCCGCGTTAAGAACGCTGCTACGAGAAAACTCCGGATCGACACCGTCATAACCTGTAATAGTGAACAGATTTTCCGCACTGACATAAAGACGAACTCTTTCAAGATAGACCTTATTGGTCAAGACCGTAGGGAATGTGTAGCCCAACTGTATTTGGCGCAGGCGGACAAAGTCGCCTTTCTCCAAGAACCGGGTAGACTCCCTACTATTGCCGTTAGGATCTTGATACACGGCTCTTGGCACGCTTGTGTTGGTATTGTTGGGTGTCCAAGCCTGCAAAGTGGAGCGAAGCATATTCGACCCCGAATTCATGGCCTCGTAGAAGTATTTGTTTCCGTTGTAAATCTTATGTCCCCAGCCGCTTCCAAGCACCAAAGACAGGTCTATGCCCTGATATGAGGCATTGAAATTGAGGTTGGCCTCCACCTTGGGTATCCCACTTCCCGAGTATTCCTTGTCATTCTCATCAAGCACTCCATCTCCGTTTAAATCCTTGAAACGTATATCACCGGGCTGAGCGTTGGGCTGGATAAGAGTTCCATTGGCACTAACGTGTTTGGCTACCTCGTCTGCACTTTGGAATATACCATCCGCCTGATACAGGTAGAACGCACCTATGGGTTTTCCTACACGTGTCTGTGTGGGGAAGTGTTCGGAGCCGTATTTCAATCCCTCCCCATAGAGCACCTGTGATTTGTCAGATAACTCTTTCACTTTATTGTTTACGGTGCTTAGGTTGAATCCAACACTGTACAACAGTTTGCCTACGCTATGGTTCCAATTCAGCTCTAATTCCACACCCGTATTGCGCATCCTGCCTACGTTGAGCACAGGACTGTCCATACCCGTGCTTGGTGCCAGTTCCTTAGTAATGAGCAAGTCTGTGGTCTCATTGATGTAATAGTTGATATTACCCGAAAGGTTGTTGTTGAACAGTCCGAAATCTATACCGATGTTCTTTGTTTCGGTAGTTTCCCATTTCAGGTCTCTATTTTCGAGTCCGGCAGCTATGCTACCGGGCCACGCAGTGCTGCCGGTACCGCGTACATAGCCTTGATACATGCTGTTATCCGTATTGATGAGGGCAAGGAAACTGTAATATCCCAATGCATTCTCATTACCAAGTTTACCCCAACTGGTGCGTAGCTTGAGGTTGTTCACAAACGTATTCTTGGGGAAAAACTTTTCCTCAGTGATACGCCAACCTAACGCTAAAGATGGGAACGTGCCCCATCGGCTGCCACTGCCAAACTTAGACGAACCGTCACGGCGCATGGTGAACTGCACGAGATAGCGATCATCGAAATTGTAGTTCAACCGTCCGAAGAACGAAGCACGGTTGTATTTCCATTTAGATCCGTCTCCACTATATGTTCCACCCTTACCAGCCTTGATGGTCTCGAATGCCGTAGAAAGGAATCCGGCAGGCTCCACACTCTGCACAAGCTGTCCGTTTTCCACCTTATATATTATGTTCTTTCCTTCCACAGCCACCTCATTCCATGTATATTTTCGCGAGGTTAGCGATGTTCCGATCATTGCCCCTATCTTATGCTTGCCAAACTGGTGATCCATGTTGAGCACGTTATCCCAAACTTGCTCCTCCCAATAGTTACTCTTTTCAGAGTTTTGGGCATATTGGTTTTTCGACTTGATGTCGGCTATGTAATCAGGCGCATGATAAGCTGATCGACCATGCTCCCCACGGTAAGAGTAACTGGTTTTGAAAGTTAGCCATTTGGTGATGTCGAATGTCACGGCAATGTTGGCATCCGTATGATATGAACGGGTACCTGCCTTCTTGTAATAGTGGTCTGCCATGATGTTTCGATTGTTGGGAAGACCGTCAAAATTGGTCAAGCCATAGCCGTATTTCTCATTTTCATTATAGATAGGAACCAATGGAGAGATCATGTACATCTCTTTCAACGAATACTGAGGCTGGTGACTGTCTGTGTACTTAAAGTTGATATTGGCATCAAAGGTCATAAACGCTTTCTTCATATTCAGCTTCATGCGCACGTTGTCTTGCCTGAAATCGTTACCAATGAATATTCCCTTATCGTATGCATGGTTGTAGGATAACGAATAGAGCGCCTTTTCCGAACCTCCACGCATGCTTATCATGTAGTTTTGGGATAATCCGCCGCGCTGCACGGCATCTTGCCAATCAGTATCCACACCGGTTTCCTTGCTTATATAGGCAGGCAAAGCTACAGGCTGGTCTGCATTCTGTGCGTTATAGTTCTCGTACATGGCCTGGTGCACCTGCTTGTATTCAGAGGCATTGAGCATTTCTAATTTCTTGGCAATGTCTGTAAAGCTCAGATAACTGTGCAAATCTATCTTCAAGTCACCTCGCTTGCCGTTCTTCGTCGTGATAAGTATCACGCCATTAGCAGCTACCGATCCATATATGGCAGCAGCCGCACCGTCTTTCAAGACCTGTAGGGTTTCTATGTCTTGTGGATTGACATTCTCAATGTCTCCAGGAAAGCCATCGATGATATAGAGCGGTGTATTGTCGCCAAAAGTTTTCACTCCGCGTATCTTCACTTGCATACCCGCTCCGGCGTTACCACCACTCTTCATAATGTTCACGCCTGCCACCTTGCCCTGCAATGCTTCCGCGGGGTTAGTGGTTGTGCGCTTACCAAGTTCAGACGTATTCACAGACGAAATAGCACCGGTCATATCGGCCTTGCGCATGGTGCCGTAGCCCACTACGACCACTTCATCCAAAGCCTCAGTATTTTCTGCCATGACCACTTCCATATTGTGATTTGCAGCAAGCTCATGATCTGCAAATCCCACGTATGTAATCACGAGTGGGACTCCTACCTCTGTGTTTATTTCGAACTTCCCATCCAGATCGGTAACAACGCCCATCGAAGATCCTTTCACCTTTACCGTGGCACCGATGATAGGCTCGCCAGACGCATCTTTAACAACCCCGGTTATTTTTCTGATTGTCGTTTCGCGCTGCTTCACTTGGGCTTTTTCGCTGCGGTCGGTGACAACAATGGATTTCGGGGAGACAATGGAATAAGTAAGGTTACGACCTTTGAATGCATCATCAAGCACGCGGCTCACAGGAGCGTTTGTGTGGTGAATGTTGATGTCGGCACGATGGTCTATTACCTCATTACGATAAGAAAAACGATAGGATGTCTGTTTTTCTATGGCCTTGAAAACCTGCTGAAGCGAAGCTTTCTTCAAATTTACAGTAACCGTTTGGCCTTGGGCGTGAGCACAGAGAGCAAACAGGCACAGAAATAATACAACAAATTGACACCTTAAAAATACATGTCTTTTCATACGAACAATGTTTAGGTTATACTTTTGGTTCTTGATTAATAGTTCTATATAATTATAGACAATCTTATTTCCAATAGATACCTAAAAAATACTAATATTTTCGAATAACCTATTTTTGCAGTGGGTGGTGCTCGCAGATTATACGTCATGGATTATCATATCAGCTATTTTAATCTTTTCAATGTCTGAAATCATTTATACAAAGATTTATTCATAACTTTGCAACCGAAGTTTTGTATGTCTACACGTTACTGTAATCTGTTATGGATGTATGCACTTAAGTTATCTATCTCTGTTAAATTACTACAGTACCATTGCCATAATACAAACTTTACACTTACGTTTAACCTTAACAGGAATATGAATGTATTTGACGAACCTTTACTAATTTCCTTGCTTAAAAGAAATTCACAACCTGCTTTTCGCCAGTTATATGATCACTATGCAGGTCATCTTTTTGCCTTCTGCATGCAATATACCCATTCGCGTGAATCATCTGAAGAGCTGGTTGAAGATACTTTTGTGTGGCTGTGGCGAAATAGGCAATCCATACGACAAGACACTACGCTGAAGTCGATTCTTTTTACCCGTACCCGCCATTATATTATCAATGCTTATCGCAAAACGGTCAATGCGCCCGTTTTTGAGGACTACATAGACTATTTAGGACAATTCGAAGATCGCAGTTTTAATCATTTGGAATATGATGAGTTCCAAAAGGCCGTGAATAAGGCCATAGACAGCCTCCCTGAAACACAACGCAAGGTGATAAGAATGTCGAGAATAGAAATGATGCGGATCAAGGAAATCGCACAAACGCTTGACTTAAAGGAGCAAACTGTAAAGAATCAGCTATCACTTGCCACCAAAACACTACGTCGTACGCTCAGGCAATTATACATCATATTTAACGTTAGTTCGACGAATTTAGAACAGAGCAAGCTGTGTGTCAATAGTTC
>CAMQBP010000047.1 GCA_946999025.1 uncultured Prevotella sp.
CATATTTCTGACTTATTATCTATAAAATATTGAGTAATAATCGGTTGTAAATACATACCTTGAATATGGTGGTCTACATTACCTTTTATTCCTAGTAATCTCAAAATGACATGCCCTTCTCTTGGTTGAGCATTGAAGTGCCGCATAATGTTATTGACGTAATCTATGGCTTCACGCTTTTCTAAACGTTCGCTGATTGCCTCATAATACGCCTCTTTATCATTATAGTTATTTATTGATAACTCGTAAACAGAGTCAGCAGCGGCGATTACGCGACCGCCTTCGGCAATACATACATTATCCTCATCTATGAGACTACTTATATCATTGACGTCAATTCCAAGACAGATAAGCTCAGTCACAAACAATTGCGTATAGTTGCAAATAGCTTGCTTGACTTCCTCTGTAAGTTCATCATTTGCTGAAATAACTTGCACTAACTGTTGAGACAATGCATTCAAATATTCAAAATCATGCATTGAATTAAGAATATTCTCACACATGGTTTTTACATATAATGGAGATTTATCCCATTGAATTAGAGCCAACGAACATTGGCTTCCATAGAGATGTGCAAATACTTCATCCGTCTTTATATTTTTGCCAAGAAGATCTTTAAACAGCTTCCTATTGTCAGCATTCTTAAAGTTGTTATACTTGATTTCAGTAACAACATCGCTCAAAATAAAATGAGAACTGTCTAACTTTATGTCATACCTATTTAAGTCACATAATTCTTTTATGTAACTATCCCAGTATTTCAGCCAAAACTTTAATGGTGAATCTGTCGGGTATTTCAATATCTTTCGCAAATTATCATTCATAAATGCTATGCTTTATTGTATTCTTCTTCTGTTATGGGAGTTTCGGGATCTACAATCTTCACTTCTTCAAAGGTTAAACCATAAAGATGATAAACTAGATTATCGATTTTTTGTTCAATAGAAGTCGTATCACATAATCTATTGCTTTTCTTTAGCTCATATACTTGTTTGGACAAATTGTCTATACGTTTTTTTATAGTCAAGTCCGATAAAATAATTGGAAACTTCGCTATTTCTTTGCTTGTAACATTCGTATTTGTGCTGGTCTGCTTGAAATAGAAGTTGATAAGCTTTGAGTTTATGATACCTAATAAGTAGTACATACTTTCATCGTTTTTATTCGATGAAATGTAGTTCGTTGAATTCGCACAGAACACTTCTGGAGCTATCATTGAGGCTATAATTCGCACTTTTGAATCGACACCTGTTATACGTTGCATTACAATACGCTCTTTACGAAAATCTTTATTTCTTGATTCAGTTAGCTTTACCTCATTTGGATTCAAAAACAAAACCTTTCCTTGCGATGGAGTATCTGTAATATGATTCCGAAGAACTTGAGCTCCAGTAATAACTCGCTTTTTCCCTAATGAATCATCTGAAAATAGAGCTTTGTATTTGGTCATATCTATTTCACCAGCTTGAGCAACTATAGACATTTCCGACTGTTGTTTCATGCTAACCAAAATGGACCAATTTACATTGTTACAAATAGGTATTATTAATTCATCAGGATAAATCGATCTAATTTCTTCTTTATCGATATGGAGAACCTGACATTGACTCATATATTTGTCTTTCCATATTCGTACGCTGAATCGAGATGTGTCTCTATCAGCCTTCTCTAACATCAAAATGCATACGCTCATTTTAGCCGATTCGAATACACGAAGTTTGACATTATCTCTTTCTGGAAATGAATCAACAGACAGAATTTTACAGCTGTCAAAAATCAACTTTCGATTTTGATATGCACTTTCCTCTGCTAAAATTGAATTTTGTGTTATTAAGCTGCAAATTCCATGATCTTTTATGATATGTAAACCTAGTGGATAGAAAAATTGAAACATGTTCACACGTCCACCTTTAGCAAATTTGTAAAAAGCTGATTTCTTATAAGCCATTTGCACTCCTTCTGATAGATCGCGTAATTCATTATACGGCGGATTCCCAATCACAATATCAAAGCCTCCCTCCTTGAATACATCATGGAAGTAGGTATGCCACAGAAAGAAATCTGTATTGGGCAGTGTAATCGTATCATGAATGCCAGACAAACTGATACATTGCTTGACTGCGAAGTCTATATTTTCACGAAGTTGGCGCTTCTCTTCGTTGTCAGAGGCACGGAAATAGCTCTTCATATACTTGCCAAGCTCATCTGCTTTTGTAGCTACAAACAGATTATCACTATGAAGCAGATTGGAGAGATCTAATCCCTTATAGCTTTCAATCAGAGAGTTACCCTGCATAATCTTGTAATCCAAGTTAGGCAGCGGCTCGGGCTTTACAGAGTCCACCACTAGCGCCAACCAAAAGCGCAGGCGAGCTATGTCGACAGCGCCTTGCTCAATATCCACACCATAGATATTGTTCTGAATAATCTCACGCTTGATTTGACCGCTCGTTTCCTCGTCGGTCTCCTCTATATTCTCATGCAGCACGCTGCGGCAAGCAAAGATTTCGTTCATCAAGCCCATGGGGAAGGCACCCGAACCGATGGCAGGGTCGCACACCTTCACGTTACGCAAATGCTTGTTTAGGCGCTCGCAGGTTTTGACATCCTCTTGCAATTTGGCCGTAAGCTGGTGGTTGTTCACCAACGTCTTGATAGAGTCGGCATGCTTCGCATCATTGTTGGAGCAAAGATAAGAGATCAAGCTCTCCTTGCACATATAGCGCACAATTTCTTTGGGCGTATAGAATGCGCCCTTATCCTTGTTGTCCTCCAGAAGGTTCTCGAAAATCTTACCCAGCATCTCGGGGTCAACGCCAATCTCAGCATCATTGGGGTCGTTCTCGTCGATGGTAAAGTTGTACTGCAAGAAGAGGTTCAGCAGGTCGTGGAAGTACTTTTTGGGGAACTTTGACTGCGCCTTATCCACCTCCTTTTGTTCAAAGAGCTCACCATTCAGATAGGGTACCTTGACAGTGCCGATACCATTGACGTCGGTGTCGAATACATCATTAGGGCGGAGCACATTGAGGCAGTTAAAGAACAAGGGTTCCAACACTTGATCCAAAAAGTCCTCCTTCTGCGCTTCGGTGGCATAGTCGTAAAGATGCTGCATGAAATAAGGGTCGCCACCAGTCCAATCGTTTCTATCAGTAGGTACACCCATCCACCCCTTCTTTTGAAGGAACTGTAGGAACACAATACGTCCCATCAGGTTCTTTACATAGTCGCGGATATACTTTTGGCTATCTTCATTGCTGTTCCACTTGGCAAACTCAGGGCCAAAATAACGACGGTCGTCGGCATTCTGGTAGATGAAGTCGCAGAAGCGCTCATAATGATCCTTGTACAAGCCAAAGAACTCTTCGGTAAGTGCTTCAACTGAGAATGCTTTTTTCAAAGCCTCAAACGAGGGACCTTCTGAACGGATGAGTGCAAAGCGTTCAATAGCCGTACGATACAGGTTGTCTTTCTCACCGAAGACAAAAGTATAGCGTTTCGCTGCTGTTGCTTCGCCCTTAATATCGCTGATTAAAGACAAACGCCAACGCTTGCCATCAGAGAAGACGGCCAGGGCAGCATCAAATTGTCCCCAGTTGGGATTGATAAAGGTACGCACGAGGTTACGCAAGCCTACTTTCTTACGAGCCACATTGCTGTGGCCTATTTCGTAATAGAACAAACCAATACGATAGCTATCACTGGTATTGATAGCACCAATGTAGTAGCCTTTATCACAGTCGGCAGGGTCGGAAATAGGCTCTGCTATAGTACGGAGTTCGTCAGCCTTGAAGAAATCCTTCAGCATAGCGAACCACTTGTTATAGTCGAACTTTGCCTGAAACAAAGCTTTAAAATCTTCTTTTGAATAGTTCATATTTCAATCAGATAAAAGATTCAGATATAATAATTTGAGGGTCACCGATGGCTATTTGGTTGCCTTCTTTGGTTTTGTCTTGCGTGTTGTACTCGGCAACCAACGTGTCGAGTTTAGATTGCAGGACAAACTCGTCTTGCTTCATTTTTACTCGGTCGTTTTTATACTCACGTGCCAATTCACGGATGTATCTCGGTAACTTCTGATAGACACCGGCTGTTACAAAAGCCATGAGTGTATCGCAATGCTTCTTGAGAATAGCATCCTGAGAAATCTGCTTCAAGGTGCGCAGGAACTTATTGGCTTCCAACGAGACCTTGTCAAGGTCGGTGCGAACAGCCGTATTGGTGTCTGCTACCTCTACAAAATCGCGCACATACTTCTCCAAAGCCTTGTTGACATTCTTATAATGTGCTTCTTCGTTCGTGAAGGGCAATGCCCTCTCTTCGGGTTTGGCCCTGAGATAATCCACGGCATCCAAGAAGTCGATGATATGCACGTCGTTTTCTTTTGCAAGGTAAAACTCAGTCTTGACGTTAGATGACACAAAGACAAAGGTCTTGCCTGCACGCTTCTTGTTGTCTCTAAGTACACGGCTCTTCATGGGAAGTGCCTTAATCTTGTGGTAGAGTTTGCGGTCGCTATTATACAGTTCACGAACCTCACGCAGCAGGGCAATCTTCTTATCTACTGAGTCTTTTACCTTGCTGTCAAAGAGTTCAAACTGCTTAACGATTTCTTCCTTAGAATAAATCTGAGCATCTTCGCCAAAGGCAGAATGGAAGCCTTGCAGCTTCACCAAGGCATTGGCATACAGCTGAATCTCATGGTCACCCTGTTTTGACGGGTAGAACATGTAGTTGTAGATGTTCTCTGCTTTCGATCCGATACGATTCACACGACCAATACGCTGCATCAGTCTGGTGGCATTCCAAGGTGAATCGTAGTTGATGATGACATTGGAACGGTGCAAGTTGACACCTTCGGCCAATACATCCGACGTGATGATGATATTGTATTCACGACTATCTGTGCTGTCGTTGGCATCAAAGTTATGTTTGATGTGCTCCTTCATGTTATTACGGTTCTTGGCCGTTACCATCAGCACGTCGTTACGCCCCAACTCTTCGGTCAATCGACCATAAAGATAGGTCAGGGTATCTACACTTTCAGAGAATATGACCAGTTTCTCTTCAGGGTTTTTATCTTTATCCAAAAAGTCTGGCATCAGATGTGCTTTAAACTCGTCGAACTTAGGGTCTTCGTTTTCTTTTGCCCAGTCTTCATTCAACACCTTCAGGAGTTTGACATCATTCTCAAGCATTTCTCGGAATGAGGGGTCGAAATCATCTGCTTTGAAGAGGAACTCACTTTCATTATATCCCTTACTAATAGCAAATTCAATAATTTCGTCCAGTTCCATATCCTTCATCATCAAGTCTTTGACATTGAGTTCAGGGGCAATGACAACCTTGTCTTCCTCAAACATCTTAATCATGTCTTGCGTGATGCGAAGCAGCGTGGCCAGTGATTTCTTAAAAGCGTAGAAAGAGCTTTCCAATCGCTTGACCATGTGAACACGATAGATAGCGGCCAAGGTCTGTGCTACATGAACCGCATTACCAAACTGGCTACGCAATTCGGGCTTCAAGAACTCGATGGCACGGTAGCGTGCATATTCCAAATGTTCCGGATTTTCTTCATCAGAAAGGGTGGCCAGCGTTTCAAAGAATCGCTTGCTGGTATCTTCATCCATCTTGTACTCCAGAGGTACAGGAGGGAGAATGTTCGGGAATACAATACCTTGCTCTTGAATATCGTTGCAATAATCAGGGTCATTTAAGATGTTGTTACGTGTACGACGTACCGTCACCTTATCAATCACTTTCTTACGAATGTTGCCATAGAGCTTATCCACGTCATCCGTTACGTTGCGTGTTTCACGCTCCTTCATCAGCTTCTTATAGTCCATGATGAAGGGTGTGAAGAATGCCTTCAAGTTGGGTACACCATCAATGGTGCAGCTTTGGCTATTCTGAAACAGCAGAAGTTGGTTGAGCAAGTCCTCGGGACGGTTGTTCAAAGGTGTAGCCGAAAGCAACATTACACGCTTTTGGGTACTGCGAAGCAACCCTGGATTGCAGCAAGGTGATTTACAAATCTTCTGTAGCTCATCGTACTTGTTTGCACTGTCGCTACGGAAGCCATGGGCTTCATCCACGATGATGAGGTCAAACTCTTCTTTGTCTTTGTATTGGTCTTTCCCATCGAGTATCTTGCTCAGACTACCATTGGTCACAAATTGAGCATGCTTCTTGATACCAAACAGTTTGAAGGTACTCTTCCAGTTGTCCTCAAGGGCAGGAGGATATACGACCAAGATATTCGTATTTCGACCATTAGCTTCGATATAGCGCTTGGCTATTATGGTAGCAATCATAGTCTTACCAAGACCTACAACGTCTGCAAGGAAGCATCCGTTGTGGTCAAGAAGCATTTGGTATCCCTGAATGACAGCATCTTTCTGATACTTTAAATCTTTTACACCATCCGGTAGTTGAATGGTAAAGTCATCCTCGACCTGATCACCAAATGCATCAATAAGCACTTTGATGAACAGCTCGTAGGGAGTGGGCTGATAGCCCAAATATGTTTTCTTTTTGAAGGCATCAATATCATCGAGGGTCAAAGGTACACCTTCTTCCCACAATCTCTTGAACTCCTCATGGCAAAAGTCAACATCTTCAAAGTCCTTCATGGATACGTTTAACTCATATCTTGGCGGCTGCGTTAGACCCAGACCAGAGTCTGAGATATTAGACGAACCCATGATGACCCACCCATCGGTGTTCTCGTTATGGTTATTGGGAAGGCAAAGATAGAACTTGGCATGTAGATTCTTTGAAGCATGAATACGCATTTGCAAGCGACCATCAGCAATGTCCTGAATCATGGTCATAATGCCTTCTTCTACCTCGGGAGCGTAACGCGCATTCTTAATATCATCCACAAAGTCTTGCTCATAGATGCTTTTGGCTTTTTCTTCATCAGAGAGGAAGAGCAAAGCTTTATTATGCTTGCGGAAAATATCATCGATGTTAATACCCACTAATATCTTGATTTCTTCCACATCTTTACCATCGCCACCCTCCAGCTCTTTACGGAGCTTGAAGTAACCAGATGAACGAAAGAAGCCTACGACAGCCAAGAATCGGTCGAAGTTAGGCATATTTTGGGCAATTCCTCTCAATTTAGCAAAGAGGGAGTTACCATCTGTATTATTGAAAAAATGAGTCTTTGCCATACATTTAATTGTTCGTTTCTCTTTCTTCTTTATCTGTAATCAAGTCTTTCAAATCGACATTCAATATCCTGCCTATCTCTGCAAGTGTATTCAGACTGGGTTGCAACCTTTGGCTGCAATAGGCATTCACTGTACTAAAATGACACCCCAATTGCTTGGCCAACCAAGTTTGAGTGGTGCCCCGACTATCAAGTACTTCTTTGATACGATTCAACTTTTCCATATAAATAATTATATTGGTGATATGCAAATATAGCGAATTTTACGCTATACTCCAAATATAAACTGTTAAAACTGCGATTATTAGCATGTTATTTGGAAATCTTCGACCGTTAATCTATCTTAATCTTCATTTTGTGCTTGATTTTAGGGCAATCCCCACACATCGCTTTCTCTAATCATACTTCTTATTACATTTACACAAAGGCACATTAACCATCTATAAATGAGACCATTCAAGGTTGAAATCCCATTTGCAGGTATGAGATAGAAATGTTATCTTTGTCCATGATTTCACGATTTAGCATCTTCCTCATTTACCTAATTCGCAAGATACCTATTTCTCGAAATAATGCTACTGGGGCCCAACTCCATTTGATAACCGGCCTTCCAAAAAGGAGTTTGTTATTATCACACAACTAATAACAACTTCGACAATGAGAGACAACATCATGATCACCTTTGCCAATCAGAAGGGCGGTGTCGGTAAGACTACGCTCTGCACTATGTTTGCCGATTACCTGGCGGCAAAGGGAGAAAGCTTACTTGTTGTGGATTTTGACCGACAGCAGACCATTTACTCCAAACGAAAGGAGGATGTAGAGAAATATAGAGGGGTACGTTTGCCTTATACCGTACAGCCTTTCGACATCAAAGACACCAATAGCGTCAGGGAGTTTCTTACCAGTCTGCGCGAGGGTTACAAAGGCATCGTGCTGATGGACACACCCGGCAACCTGTCGCAACAGGGACTGGTGCCTATCTTTGCCCTCAGTCATTACATCGTATGCCCCTATCAGTTCGAGGCAACTTCCATCAATTCCACCGCTACTTTCATCGGCTTCATCGCCAAGCTCCAACGTATGCTGCCCATCATGAAGTGCCAGTTCGTCTTCGTGGTTAATAAATGGGACAAACGGTATGGCAAGAAAGCGGAACTGGAGTTGTGGGATAAAACAGAGGAAAAGCTACGCCACTTCGGACTGGTTACGCCACGCATAGAAGTCAAGGCGGACATGCAACGATACAACACTATCGAACTGATGGGACCACAAAAGGACATCGTATCACCTACCTTCGACTTTATGTATCAACAGATATTCAAACCTAAAGAGCAGACAAAATGAAAGTAGACATTTCCCATTCGCAGACGCTGCCTACCAACGACCTGCTCAACCTGCCCGATATAGACGGGGTGTTTAATGAGGTGAAAGGACCATCTGTTCCACAACCCTCGCAAACTGCACCCCAAACAGTGCAGCCCAACATCCACAAGTCTGATGACAGTTGGCAGCTTTTCCAGCAGTATGCACAACAATACGGCTACCGTGTCAAGAAGTACGACCGCAAGAACTACGAGATAGACAACGAGGTGGTGGAGCTGCTGAAGCTCTGCAATATCAACAACATGTCGGTTACCGACATCATCAATGCCGCCCTTCGTGCCTTTATCGGCACCAACAGTGGCTACCTCAAAGAGTTTCTACGCAGTAACGATTATATTGTCAATAACCTTCAAAGTCATGTATAGGCAAAATATTATCTGGACCGTATCTATGGTGGATTTCCTTATCAACCACCACAAGGAGATGAACAATACCGCTTTAGCTGGACATTTGGATATTTCTCTGAGCTGCCTACGGCGGAAGTTGCATGAGTTGGGCTTGCGTAAACGTCCTGTCACCAAGGCGATGGCGGCGGCTGACACGGTCAGGCGGTTATATAACAATCACTCTCATAGTGAGATAGCACTGCTTACAGGTATATCTACTAGGTCGGTTTCACGAATCGTTAAGAAGTACCACCTTGAAAGAACGGCAGACGAAACCCGACAGATACGATCGCGCAGCAGAAAGAGTATCATCAAACGGGAGAAGGCTCGCGTGCTATTCGGTTTGCCACAGAAAACAAACATCAAGGTGGTGGGCAACAAGAAACGGGTGGTCCTGAAGAGCATCCTGAAGTCTTGCGGCTATATAGTCATCCCAGGACACAACACCTTATATTATAATGAGCAACTGAAGCGCCGACCGATACGCGAGGGCAATGGACAGAGGTTGGGATTGACCTTTCAGCCAATGAGTGCCTATCTTGCTGCATCTGCTCAATGCTCACCGTTCACCTAAAGACCATAGCTTATGAATTTTCAAATATTCCTCGGTTTTATCGTGGTTTGCTACCTTTGCTATTACTTCGGCACGGTGGCCTACGACCTGTTGACAGGCAGGAAACGTGCTGCCAGCGAAGACGACAAGGTGCAGGAGGAAGCCATCGACATATCTGATGAGGTAAAGGAGTTCACCCCCGTACTTATCACTCGTCCCATCGTCAAGAAGCAAAAGGCGGCTGCCCAGAAACGGAAGCAGACCAGCGAGATGCTGATGACGGGAGGTATCGAGGTGGAACGTCTTGTTCCCAAAGTGGAGGAACTTTCCCAAAACGGAGAACAGAGTGAACTGGGTGGGCTGCTTGCCGACTGGAAAGAATGTCCACCATCTTCATAGCGGATTTCTTCATGAATCATATATATCAGACCTTTATCTTTAATATGACAGACGTAGCACTTTAACTTGTTTCACTTACGGCTTTAACATGGAATTGAATTTCAAATTTAATTCATTCGATTATGTCGCAATTAAGAGAACAAGCAGTAAAATGCGTAAAACGTGCTTGGAGCTTTGCGAAGCGTCAGTCTTTGAAATTAGTAGTGGGCGCAGGACTCTTCGCCCTGAGTACAGGAACAGCGTTGGCCAACAGTAAGGGTGCGGGCGGCTTCTCCAAAGCCACCACGGAGATTTCTTCTTATCAGACCCCTGTATCCAACCTGATGAAGGCCATTGCAGCCGTCATCGTACTCGTGGGTGCGTTCAATGTGTATTTCAAAATGCAGAACGGCGACCAGGATGTAAAAAAGACCATCATGCTCACCATCGGTGGCTGTGTGGCTTTTATCGCTATGTCAGAGGCACTTCCGCTCTTCTTCAAGTAATCAACCGGTGGAAGCCGGACCATCAGCTTTGTGTCTGGCTTCCACCTTAATTTAATACTTCTATGGAAGATTTCTATCCTATATACAAAGGCATACAAAAACCGTTGGAGTTCATGGGTATCAGAGGTCGCTTCCTGACCTTTGCCGCCATCGCCATAGGTGTGTCCTTTCTCGACTTCATCCTTTTCTCCATCATCTTGGGTAAGCTGGCGGGGTTCGTAGCTATGATAGTCCTTGCCCTTGTCGGACTGGCTACCATCTATATTCGCCAGCGCAATGGGCTCCACGCCAAACATCGGGATAAGGGTATTTACATCTATCACGGAATCTTCAAACACTAACGGTTATGGCACAGAAAAGAAGACCATTCGACAAGCTCTTTGCCCAGTTGCAGGACATCAGGGAGAAGGACGGGAAAGTGCTCAATACGGTACTCTGGTCCAAGAAGGGAAATCCGTCCGTACTCTTCGAGATAGAGAATCCCGTGCAGCAGTATTGTACCGACGCCGACCAGTATCGGCTCTTTCAGGACGTACTGGCCAATATCGTCAAGACGCTCGGCGAGGGCTATGCCCTCCAGAAGCAGGACATCTTCTGCAAGCAGGAGTATCACCATGAGCCGGAGGGAGAACAGGAGTTCCTGACCGAAAGCTACTTCAACTACTTCGAGGGACGGGAATATACCGACATACGCACCTTCCTCATCGTTACGCAGGAGTGTGCGCACAATGCTTTCGTGAAATACGACGCCAAACGATGGGAGGACTTCCATGTCAAAGTAGCCAAGGTAGCTGACATTCTGCAAGAGAAAGGTATTGCCCACCGCAAGCTGAGTAAGTCGGAGATAGACGAGTATCTTCACCGCTTTATGGCATTCCAGTTCAAGCAGGGTCCATTCTCCATGACCAATTTCAAGTGTTCTGACGAGAACCTGAAGATAGGCGACCGGACGGTAAAGTCTTTTCCCTTGGTGGATATAGATGAAATCAATATGCCCAACTTCGTGAGGCCGTTCCTTTCGGTCAACATCAGCGGCACCAACATTGCCACTGACCTCTTCTCTTTCCTGACGGAGATACCTTATACTGACTGCGTCATCTACAATCAGGTCATACAAATACCTGCCCAGCGCAGGCTTATGCGCAAGCTGCAAAGCAAAGCGAAGCGCCACGGCTCCATGCCCGATCCGTCGAACCGCATCGCCAAAGAAGATATAGAACGACTGTTGGACACACTGGCTGTGGATAGCAAACTGATGGTTTATACCAATTTCAATATCCTCGTCAGTTGTCCGCATGACAAGATAACGCCGGTTACATCGTACATCGAGACAAAGCTCTACGACTGTGCCATCATGCCCTCTCGATCGGCATATAACCAGCTGGAGCTCTTCACGTGCAGCTTTCCTGGCAATGGCTATGCCTTCAATCCTGATTACGACCTTTTTCTTACGCTGTCGGACGCGGCGCTCTGCCTATGCTTTAAGGAGCATCTGAAACACTCTGAGGAGACGCCGCTCAAAACCTACTATACAGACAGGCAGGGACTTCCTGTGGCGATAGACA
>CAMQBP010000048.1 GCA_946999025.1 uncultured Prevotella sp.
CCAGCCTTGACCGCCAAGTAATTCTCCTCAGAAGTCTCACCTAATGGTGAAATGATATTATCTGCTAAAACGTATGCCATACAACCACTGAATTCTTCACTCTTCACTTATCACTCCCCAATGTTTCTTCCATTCTTGATAGAAAGGAGGATTATCCCATACCAGTTGGTAATTCAAGTCCATAAACACCTGTACGGAATGTCCCATTGCAATCAGACTCTCATCCTTAGGGTCATGGATTTCATAGTCGAAGACTATCTTTGCCGCTTCTGTTGGCCGATAGATTATGTCGATACGAGGACACATCCCATACTTGATGGGCTTCTTGTAATGGAAAGTAAGTTCCACCAACGGTGCGAAATATCCGTGGTCGAAGAAACTCATATATTCCAATCCATATTTCTTGCCAAATGCCTCTCGGGCATCTTCGAAATAGAGTGGATATGAACCATGCCATACTACATTCATGGAATCTACCTCGCTAAAACGAATGTTAAATATCTTGGACACCTTTAGTTCATTCATGCTTTCTTGTCACTCATTGTTCTCCATTTCCTTGACTGCGATTTTCATCTCCGTCGTCACAAATGTCTTACCTGCACATTCGATGGTGGCCTCTGCCAAAGTCATACCGAATACCTCTTCTTTCACGTCCACACGAGTGGTCAATAAAGAGCCTACCTGAGGTAGTTCCACCACCTCAAAGTTGCGAACGGCTCCGATAAATCCCAACTGAATACCTTTCTTCAAGATGTACTTATTGACATAGCCAATGCGAGCTGCGCAGGTCTGTGCTATATTCTCCATCAATCCTGAAGCGGTGAAGTGTCCATTGTCCACGAAGATATTATTCGCCTTCACCTCTGTCTCCGTCACGGTAAGCGTTCTGTCGAAATGCGTCAGCGTACCTATCATGACGAAAGGTTCTTGCTGAGGCAACAACTCATGAATATCTATCTGACGAAGATCTTGTTCCGTTGGATTCTCTGCATCAAATTCTATCATATTTCTTTAAAATAACATTATGACCAGAAATCATAAAAGTTATACCATTGTGTAGGAAATTGGCGCACTCGTTTTTCTAGTTCTGTCGCATAGCTCTCAGCCAATTGCTGTATTTGTACTTTACGAGAGGCTTCTTTATCGTAAAAGAGAGGAGAAACGAATACCGTATATCCCTTGAACGAGGTCTTCATAACATTGACAGCTATGACTTTCAGTTCTCTCATCGTCGCTACAGAGAACGGCCCCATCGGAAGACGAGCTTTAGCTCCAAGGAAGTTGACAGTCAATGTCTTTGCCGACCCTACAATGCGATCGGCTGGCATACTGACAATCTCCTGGTTGCTCAGTGCTTCATTAACCAAGAAGAGATGACTCATGTCTGGCATGACAGGAATCATGCGGATATTGTTATTTCCCAATTTTTCCCTACGTCCTTCCATCACAATTGTTTTCTCGCCACCAAAGACTAAGGCATTGAAACGCTTGGTCTTAGCAACTAAAGAAAAACCTGCTACTTCATAGCAACCTATGTGAGAACTGAGTATCATGAACCCATTCTCCTGTACTGCCAAGCGTGAGAAGTTCTCGTAGCCTTCTATCTTCAAGTCAAACTTTCTGCCAGCAAACATGGCGAATCGGTCGATGACCACCGTACCAAACAAGCAATGGTTTCGATAAGTACACCATGCTGCACGAAATCTGCTATACCCCAACCGCTTGCGAAAATAGCGATATGCCATTGTACGACTATGATTGGTATTGAGAAGCAGACATACTGGCATGATAAAGAGGGTGGAAAAGAGGTACAGTGCCCGCACATCCAGCACTCTTAAAGAGTTGACTAATTGGCGATGCATCCAAGCACTGCCGAATGTCGTATTCTTCACTTAGCCTACCTTGCTCTCAATATAGTCGCAGAACTGGCTAAGGGTTACAACCCCCTGCATTTCCTCAGGCTTAATCTTGAAACCAAAGTTCTTCTCCACGATAACAACAATATCAACGAAGTCAAGACTATCAATACCAAGATCGTCCTTTAACTTTGCTTCTGGTGCAATCTTCTCTTCCTCAATTTCCAAATCCTCAATGAGGAAATTTCTTACTTTCTCTTCAATTACTTTTCTTTCCATTTTTATTTATCTAATTATTTAAGTTTTACTTCTAATATTGTATGTCCTTGCCCTATACCATCATGAGTAGCCACAACTTTCAATCCGGCACGTTCAATTTGCTTTATCATGTCATCAGAATGATACATCTTGCTATTTCCATTTGCCATTACCGTAAAATAAACACTTGTCATAGTCAAGCAGAGCGATGCTGGTTCATATTTTTGGCGATCCCAGAAGGTTTCCATTATATATAAGGTGGTATTCTCGTTCATCACCTTTGCAGTACGGGCAAGAATGCTATATATTTCTTCTTCGGAAAAACAGTCCAAGAACTGGCTCATCCAAATGGCATCCCATTTTCCTGTCGGCAACTCATTTTCTACTTCAAGAATATTGGTTGGGTAGCCTTCTATTCTGTCTGCACCCGTTAGCCCCTCTACATTTTTCTTCATCATGCCGATTTGTCCAGGAAGATCTACGATTGTAACGTTTACATCTTTATCATAGTTTACACAACGAAGCGCAAAACGTCCAGTATTACCACCGACATCCATCAAGTGCTTAGTTTTTTTACCAAAAACAATATTCAAAGCTGTATCAAAAGAATGATCGCTATAGAAATGATCAAAACCAAACCAACTCTGCTGTACCTGTGGAGCGAGTTTTGAAAGTCCCTCATAAATAGTAGGCCATTCACCAAGTGTTTTCAAGCCTGCAGGCTTACCTTCTTTCAGAGCTTCGTCAAGATAGAACATTCCACGATAATTCACATCATGATTAAAGTCGATGTTGACTCGTGTGGCAGGATCGTTGAGCAAGAACCATCCAGTCTTGGAAATATAGTACTTGTCTGTTTTCTTGTCTATTAAAACAGTACCAGCACTGAGTGATGCCTCCAATAATATCTTAAGAACATACTCCGACAATTTTGTTTTCTGTTGCAACTCTATTAAAGTAAGTCCATCAGTACTATCACGCAGTTCATCCAATATTCCCCATTTTACCATAAGTCGGGAAACCTGAAAAATGACAGGTCCCCAAGCGATAAACTCAGCCTGGCGTTGAGCTTCACGAGCGGAAAGTTGCTCTTTTGTATATCTATCGCTTTCAGATTTAAAAAGATTCATACTATCTTATTTAAAGCATTTTAATATAAAAGAAGCTATTTTTTTTGCGGCATCTTCATAGCCGTCACCCCACAAATTGCTCATACTCCCCCAATGACCACCAGAACCAGAAATCTGAAATTTTACAAGAGCATTGCCATCCTCGTCCAATATGTAGCATTCATTCGTGTTATCGCCTTTTTTAGAAACACTAATGGGTTTTACTGATAAAGTATATTTTGCATTGGTATTAATTGTAACAAAGGCTCCTTTTTTAGATAATTTGTTATTCAAGTTCTTTAAAATTTTCTCTTGAACAACAGGTTTAAGCTCGTTCTCCAACTCTTTTTGGGCATCATATTTAGGCTGAGTAGCTTGACGGTATTCTAACCAATCTGCAATTGATTTATCGTCGATTTTCGTTTCTGAAAAATCAATTTTAAGATTAATTTTACCTTCTCCTTTTAAAGAAGGTATTGAGCCGTCTAATATTTTCTGTGCGTCTGTGGTTAACGTGACCATTATCGCCATCAAAATTAATGCTATTTTTTTCATTTTGCTTAGTAATATTGTTGTATTTATTTTAACTTAGTCATATCTTTTCCTAACGCCTTGAAACATTTACCTATGCCATCAGTGACGTTATAGTCCTTCGAAGCGCCATATCCGTCAATAAATATAGAACACACTTGTTCCTGGGTTTTGATGTTTAAAATATCAATGGTTCCCGTTACAGAAATCTTGCCTTGCCCCCACATACCTGTAAAAGCTTGGTGCTTTTCTAAATTTGTCACTTTAAAAATAATCGAGTATTCGGCTAGATCTTTGTTTGTAACCAATTTTAACCCTTTGGTGTTCTCATTAAAAGAGTTTACAAAGCATTCTGAGGCCACATTGACTCGTTTTTCGTAATCAGTTCCACTCCAATCCTTGAAACTCTCCTTTTGTTCCCAACGAGCATTTGAGAAATCGAAAACTATTACTGCGTTTGCATTTTCCTTGACAACAACAGATTTTCCACTTTTTACCTTGATGTCGCTGCCTGCTAAAGCGTTAAGACAAACCAGACATGCAGCAATCACAAACAATATATGCTTCATAATTATTTATTTAAAAGTAATTTATATTCTTTTGATAACCAATGCAGAGTTTGTGCCTCCGAACCCAAAACTGTTACTCAACACCGTATTTATTTCTTTATCTACAGTCTTGGTTGCAATGTTCAATCTCTCCGAGTATTCATCAGGATTTTCGAAGTTGACATTAGGAGCCACAAAGTTGTTTTGCAGCATCAAAGTGCTGTAAACAATCTCAGAGGCTCCTGCCATCCAACATTCATGTCCTGTCATACCTTTAGTCGATGAAATCAGAGCGTGTTTTCCTTTGAACATACGGTTGAGAGCTATCGCTTCATACATGTCGCCTTGATGAGTGCTGGTTGCATGAGCATTGATATAATCAATATCGTCTTCCTTTATTCCTGCCATATTGAGCGCACGAGTCATGGCTATAACACTACCATCATCAGACGGCTGACTGATACCGCCACCATTGCTTGAAAAACCATAGCCAACGACTTCTGCAAGAATATTAGCACCACGAGCCTTAGCATGCTCATACTCTTCCAAAACCAAAGAGGCAGCACCACCGCTTGGTATCAGACCATCTCGGTCACGGTCAAAAGGACGACTCGCTTTTGTCGGCTCGTCCATACGAATAGAAAACGCACCGAGCGCGTCAAAGGAAGCCATAGAATAATAATTGGTTTCCTGAGCACCCCCACATAATACAATATCTTGTAAACCTTGCTTTATCATCATAAAACCTAGGCCAATGGAATGACTTCCACTTGCACAAGCTGAACTAACAGTAAAGTTAACTCCTCTAAGGTGGAAAATTGTACTGAGATTCATATTAACTGTGGAATTCATAGACTGAAAGATAATACCATAGCCCAACATGGCAGAATCATGCTTCTCATCCATAATTTTCGAAGCTTCAATCACAGGTTTTGCAGAAGAATCATTGCCAAAAATACATCCAACTTCATTGTTTAGCAAATACTCATCAGAAATTTTAGCTTGATTAAATGCTTGCAGACTAGACATGTAAGCATATTTTGCCTCTTCTGACATTCCTGCGCGTGTATGACGGTCAAGCATCTTCTTTGTTATGACAGGTTCCTCAACAATGCCAGTCAACGCAGAACGGTAACCATATGTTAAACGTTCGGGCTGTACGCCTATACCTGATTTTCCATTATATAATGAATTCTTGACCGTTTCTAGGTCAGTACCAAGGCATGACCAAATACCCATACCTGTAATTACGACTCTTCTTTCCATTACTTATTATACCTTAATTATATTATGAATGATTGGAATGTAATAGCGATTATGTATAAAGACCACCATTTATACTGATTACCTCACCAGTGATGTAGGCTGCGTCATCCGAAACCAAGAAGCCTACCAATGCTGCCACTTCTTCTGGTTTTCCAAAACGTCCTACAGGTACTAACTTTTTAAGTTCGTCCTGTGGCAAATCCTTAGTCATATCTGTTTGTATGAAACCTGGAGCCACTGCATTCACTGTGATGTTACGAGGGGCTACCTCTTGAGCTAAAGCTTTCGTCGCTCCTATTAGCGCTGCTTTTGCAGTACTATAATTTACCTGACCTACCATTCCTTTCAAACCAGAAAGCGATGACATGTTTATAATTCTTCCACCTCGTTTACGAGGCATCATATGTTTCAATAGGCGTCTTGTGATATAGAAAAAGCCATTAAGATTCGTATTGATGACATCATGCCATTCCTCATTTGCCATCATAAACATAACATTGTCTCGACGAATACCTGCATTGTTTACTAACACAGAAATATAATCATCAGGATGTCTTTGTTCCCACAGGTCAATCGCATTTTCTATAGATTGTGAATCTGCAACATCAAAAGGTAGCAACTCTGCATAACCCCCGTTCGCCTCTATTAGTTCCTTTACCTCATTAGCACTTTCGGAATTAGAATGATAATTGATTATGACAGGATACTCATTTGCTAAGCGCAAAGCCACTGCACGTCCTATACCTCGCGAGGCTCCTGTTACTAAAGCATATTTCATATTTTATTAATTGTTTTATTATATTTTTTGAAGAACGTGAAAGTGCAAATTTACTTAATTTGTTCGTAAAAGCACTCATATGGTGTTTTAAATTCTAATTTCTTTCTTGGTCTCATGTTAATTTTCTTTGAATACTTTGTGATTTGTTGATGGCTGACATGTTCAAACGTTTCTGTTTTTGGCACGTATTGCCTAATCAGTCCGTTTGCATTTTCTATGGCCCCTTTCTGCCATGAAGCGTATGGGTCAGCAAAATAGATGGTGACACCAAGGCTTTTGCCTATCATTTCATGATAAGCGAATTCAGTACCGTTGTCAGTTGTAATAGACTTGACATGCTCTTTGAATGGAGACAGCAAATGTATTACAGTACGTGCCAGTTCTTTGGCATTTTTCCCCTTTTTGAGTTTTCTCATAAACAGCATACTTGTACTGCGCTCTATCAGTGTCACGATGGCCCCATGGTTTCCTCTTACAACAATCGTGTCCATCTCGAAGTCTCCAAAGCGTTTTCCGTTAACTTCAGCAGGTCTCTCACTGATGCTTGTTCTGTTGGGTATGGATATGCGCCTACCACCAACAGGTCTGGTGCGACGCTTCAGCTTGTGACGACAGTGTTTATATAATGTTCCTCCTTCTGCCTTGTCCTTACGTATCATACGATATATGGTTTCATGGCTAATATACTTGCCGTCCTTGGCCAATACACCGGATATTCGTTCCGGAGACCATTGCTCGGTAACAAGAAGATGCCTTGTCTCTTCCATGACATCCTTGTCGATTGAACGATTGCCTGGCTTTCTGCGCTTTGTCTGTACTGCATTTGCTTGGGCTGTTTCCCAATTATAGCGTCCTCTGACTCCACTATTACGTCTTATTTCACGAGACACTGTACTTGGACTTACATTTATCGCTTTGGCAATCCGTGAATTCAACAAGCAAGTGCAAATTTACTTAATTTGTTCGTAAAAGCACTCGTATGGTGTTTTAAATCCTAATTTCTTTCTTGGTCTCATGTTAATTTTCCTTGAACACTTTGTGATTTGTTGATGGCTGACATGTTCAAAAGTTTCTGATTTTGGCACGTATTGCCTAATCAGTCCGTTTGCATTTTCTATGCCGCCCTTCTGCCATGAAGAGTATGGATCGGCAAAATAGATGTTGACACCAAGGCTTTTTCCTATCATTTCATGGCAAGCGAATTCAGTACCGTTGTCTGTTGTAATAGACTTGACATGCCCTTTGAATGGAGATAGCAGATGTATTACAGTACGTGCCAGCTCTATGGCATTCTTTCCCTTTTTAAGTTTTCTCATAAACAGCATGTTTGTACTGCGTTCTATCAGTGTAACGATGGCACCGTGATTTCCTCTTCCTACGATAGTATCCATCTCGAAGTCCCCAAAGCGCTTGCCGTCAGCTTCTGCAGGTCTTTCGCTGATGCTTGTTCTGTTGACTATGGATATGCGTCTGCCCCCGACAGGTCTGGCACGATGCTTTAGCCTGTGACGACAGTGTTGGTATAGTTTCCCTCCTTCTGCCTTGTCTTTACGTATCATACGGTATATGGTTTCATGACAAATATACTTGCCATCATTGGCCAATGCACCGTATATTTGTTTCGGAGACCACTGTTCGGTAACAAGAAAGCGTTTCGCCTCTTCCATGACATCCTTGTCAACTGAACGATTACCTGGCTTCTTGCGTTTTGTGCGTACTGCATTTGCTTGGGCTGTCTCCCAGTTGTAGTGTCCTCTAATCCCACTGTTACGTCTTATTTCACGTGACACTGTACTTGGACTTACATTTATCGCTTTGGCAATGTCTTTTTGTTTCATTCCGTTTTGGAGTAGCACAGAAATTGTGTACCTTTGCTCCGAGGTTAATTGTTTGTACATAGCAATGCAAATTTAATTAATCTTTGGGAGACAGAGGTCTCCCTTTTTCATTTTTATGCATTGCTTGCTGATTTTTCCACTCATGGGGGCTGCTCGCCCCCAAACCCCTCGGTGTTTTCAGGTATGGATTATTAAGCTACACCCGTACTTGGGATTGCAGTTCTATGTTGAACTTGCGCTATCACTTATAATTCTCCTCTAACAGCCTTTCCAAATCCGACTCCTTATAGAGTATCTTCCCTGCGAATTGCGTATAGGGGATAACTTTCCTGTCCCGATAGTCCTGCAAGGTACGAGGGCTGATATACAGTCGCTCGCATATGTCCTTGCTCGTTAGGAAATGCTCACCTCCAAACAGCGGTTTATGTGTCTGTGCCACTTCCTTTATCCGTCTGTTCACTCCTTCAAGTGCGGACAGCACCACCTGCATATCATCCGCTTCCATATTCAAGTCCTTTATTGACTCCATTGTCATCTTATTTTATTTGTTATTCTTAGATTTATCTGTTTTAGGCTTCTCCGATTTAGTCTGCAACAGCCACTCCACGTCCTCATGCTTGTAATAACACTTATGCCCTATTTGGGCAAAAGGCAACACACCTGTATCCCGATAGTGCTGCAATGTACGCTTGCTGATATTAAGCAACCTGCATACATCGCCGTTGTGCAGCCAATCGGTGTGCCTGCTCTGTTCTCCGAATGCCTTGTGGCAGGTCTCGGCAAGACTGAGTATCTCGTTCCTCAGTTTTGCCCAGTTTGAATCCGTAATGATAAAATATCCCATAATTCTATTGTTGTTTTGTTTGTACTTTTGTCTTATTGGTATTGACAACACCTTTGTCTGTTCTGCGTTTCATCGCACGTTTATGCCTGCAAAAGTATGATGAGTTTGTCATACTTCAAAGCATTAAGGAATGGCTGGGAAATATCGGGAACTTCAAGGAAAACTAACGCATTTTATCGGCAGCCGTTTGCGCATTCTTTCTCTGTTTTCTTCTTTCACCGTCCGTTTGGTGCAAAGATAGAGCGGGGTATGTCCTATTCAATCATTCTTCGTTCAAGTGACACCTTGTAACACTTTTAGTGTGGACAAACGATACCCTATTTCTGTGCTGATTCTATTGTTTGCAATATCGATGCAGAATACTGCAAACGAGTGCAAAAGGTACACTTCTATCTCTGTCTTTCCTTGCTATTTTATACCCAGTTTTGACTTAATTCGTGTTTAAATCAGTCATTTCTTTTTCTGTCTCCATAAAAATCCGTGCGAACTTTATTGCCAATGAATGCAACATTATGCAAGCACTCTTTGAATGCTTGGAACTTTCCTGTTCTCTTCATAACTTCACTCTCGGAAACCAAACTAAGCATATAATGAAGAAGAATGCAGATAAAAGCAAATCGAAGGGAGGAAACAATATGCCTAAGCAAAGGAAGACTTCCTCCAAAAATGGTGAGATAGAAACTTATCTCTCCTCTTATTATGAGTTCAGATACAACACGGTGTTGGGAAGAACTGAATACAGGGACAAGGACGATACTCACTTCTCAAAAGTGGGTCGCTATGAAATCAACACGCTCCGCAGAGAGATAGACAACGACATCGGGATTATCACATCTTCTGATAATCTCTACTCCATTATCGAGAGCAGCTTCTCTCCACGTATCAACCCTATACAGGAGTATTTCAAAAACTTACCATCGGTGGATATAAGCAGTAGTTCTTCCCTTTCACTGAAAGCCATTCCCAACTTGGCAAGTTGCGTGGTCGTGCGCAACTCTGACAAGTGGTTGCCGTATCTTACCAAATGGCTTGTGGCGGTGGTCGCTAATGCCATGGACAACCGTGAATGCCGTAACCATACCTGCCTTGTGCTCACAGGTGAGCAGGGAAAGTTCAAGACAACGTTTCTCGATTTACTTTGTCCACCCAAACTGCACGGTTACAGTTATACCGGCAAGATATATCCGCAGGAGAAGGACACGCTCACCTATATCGAGCAAAACCTCATCGTAAACATTGACGACCAGCTCAAAGCCCTCAACAAACGGGACGAGAACGAGCTCAAAAACCTCATCACCTGTCCGATGGTCAAATACCATATACCCTACGACAAATACGTGGAAGAGCATCCCCACTTGGCAAGCTTTGTGGCATCAGTGAACGGCAATGACTTTCTTACAGACCCTACAGGAAGCAGACGGTTCCTGCCCTTTGAAGTGCTTTCCATAGATATTGAGAGAGCAAAACGTATTTCAATGGACAGAGTATATGCGGAATCTAAAGCCTTGTTGAGCATAGGTTTCCGCTATTGGTTTGACGATGAAGAGATAACGGAACTATACAGGAGAGCGAGGATTTCCAAGTGCAGACCGCAGAAATGGAACTACTGCTACGCTGCTTTGAGAAGCCAACGGAGGATAATCCCTATTGTACCTATATGACCACCACCGAGATAATCACCTACTTAGGCTACTATACGCATCATCCCTTGTCCTTAAAGCACATGGGCGAAGCCCTTAGAAAGGCAGGCTTTGAGAAAGTAAGCCGAAGGCGTGACGGTGGCAGCCCCATCTATGTGTATAAGGTAAGAAAGATTCTGCCGTGTCCTTTGCTGAATAGTTGCAGCAGTCAGATGTCGTAAACTATGTGTAATAGGCAAATGTAGTTGGATGTGTAGTTTCTTCAAAATCATAATATATAACTGATTAACAACAACTTAGAGTAGAGTAGTTTGTAGTAAGAAGAAAGATGAAAAAGTTTGGAGGGGAAAGACTTAGGAAAAGGGAAATTCATTCAAATATAATTCAGACGAACTATTGTCATTCAAACAAAAATTATTTAATCAATTCAATTAAAACATATCACAATGAAAGAAGAAGATTTATCACGTATCAAGCGATACCCCATCGTAGAGTATCTTGAAAGGAAAGGCATCAAGCCTGTACGTAGGACTGCTGCCTATGCCCTGTATTGTTCACCGCTCAGGGAGGAAACGCATCCAAGCTTCAAGGTGGACACAGAGAAGAACCTTTGGATAGATTATGGCGAAGGACGGGGCGGAAGCATCATCGACCTCTGTATGCGTATGGAGGGATGCACGCTATCGGAAGCCATCCGTCGTTTGGGGCAGAACGTTTCCGATAATGGCACATATAGTTCTCTTAATGACTTCGTGCCAAATAATTCCCAGCCTGTGATGGCTGTAAATGGAGCAAGGAGACTGATAGAAATATCAGACACTCTGCCACCACATTTTCAGGAATACCTTACAAAGGTGCGTTGCATCAACTTGGAAAAGGCTACGCCTTTCCTCAAATGTATCAGCTATGAGGTAAGGGGCAGGCGCTATCAAGCCATCGGCT
>CAMQBP010000049.1 GCA_946999025.1 uncultured Prevotella sp.
AAGGCAGCAACATGAAAATTGCCCGTCAAAGAAAATGGAAAAAACTGCCCAAAACATTAGTTTTTATCCGAAAACAATAAGCACCCGCAACGGGGCCAGTCCTATTATATGTAGAAGCCCTCAAGCTGAATATTCATTACTTAGTATAGGTAGTCACCAGCTTTACACTTTCTTCATTTGTGCGCTTTTGAATCCATTGGCGCATTTGATTGTTTTGCTCGTTTGTCAATGGTTTCTTCACTTTGAATTGAGCGATGGCTAAAATGTAAGGCTTGTTTGCAGTGGTATCCAAATTAGCTTCAACAACAGGCGCCAATACAAAGGATTGCACACCTGGATATAGCACCTGCATCTCGTTAAACATCTCCATACTCAACTTTGAATAAGAGTTCACTTTCTCCAACCTTTGCTGCAATTCTTTGATTTCAGCAGCTTGCTGTTGAAGTACCTTAATGCTTTGTTCCCGATTCTTCGAAATGGTTAAAAGAGTACCTTCTTCTGGTGCTAAATCAGAAGATTCGTTACCTTGTATGATGGCAAGCTTCAGATGTTTCAGTCGCGAATGCTCATTCAGTTCCTTCTGTGCTTTCGTCTTTTGAGCAGGAGTGATTTCCTTACCTAACGCCACTATTTGCAAAACGCTGTCTCCATATAGATGTTGCGAAACCACTTGTGTACCTTTCCAATTTAAGCTGTGTTTTGAAAAGATACTCAATTGTCGATCAAACAAACTTGATCGCATCATTCGAACAGTCATATACCCTGCGGGTATCATCGTTAAAACAGCAATGGCGATAATCATACGATGTACAAACTTACAACGTTGAGGGTCCACAAAGTGCTTGCGTCTGAAACGCAATAAAAGAACACCAAAGGTTGTAGCAACAGCAATGAAGACTGTATTGATAAAGTACAACAAAGACGCACCTGCAAAAAAGGCCAAGTTCCCCGTAGCTATACCATATCCTGCCGTACATAGCGGTGGCATTAATGCAGTGGCAATGGCCACTCCGGGAATGACGTTACCCTTATCTTTGATAGACGCTGCGACAATACCTGCTGCACCACCAAAGAAGGCGATGAGTACATCATAAATGGTAGGCTCCGTACGCGCCAACAACTCTGATTGTACACCCTGGAAAGGTGATAAGAAAAAGTAAACAGTTGCTGTGATGATACCGATAATGGTCGCCACCATATAGTTTTTAACGGCCCGTCTCAACAGCGGCAAGTCATCGATGCCCACCGCTAAACCCATGCCTAAGATAGGTCCCATCAATGGTGAAATGAGCATGGCGCCGATAATAACTGCCGTAGAATTGATATTCAGTCCTAAAGAAGCAATAAACACAGCACAAATTAGAATCCAAAGGTTAGCTCCTTTAAAGGTTACTCCTGATGCTATTTCATCAACAACATCCTCTTCCTTCTCCCGATTCTCCGACATATCAAAATACTGTCTCAAATATGCCTTCAACGAAATCTTTTCCATTTTGTTAATATATCTCGCAGCGATAGGGTTGCTCTGTCTTGTGAAGAACTTCTATCTCCGTAACCATTGAACGCTATGAGCGTCAATCTTTTCTTAGAAAAAAGCAAACCCGCACTTGTTCGTTTATGATTTTGCAAAGATAACAAATTCAAAAGAACTCACCAACAATTAGTCTTATTAACTCTTTCGGAAGATTCAACTACGAATTGCAACCCTGTTTTCAAATATAAGAGAAAATTCTCCAAGCGGTATTCTGATTCCCTTGATTCTTGAAACGTCGTTTATGCATGACAGCTATTGTTCACCGCCCGACAAATTAGTTAAAATAACGTAATTATCGATGTGTTTTACAAATAATAGCCTTTGATTCTCATCATATTATTGTAATTTTGCAACCGATTTATTTATTCACATAAAGTCTAACTTTATTAAATTTTTAAACATTTATTATTTATGTCAAATTTAAAGAACGTTCAACCATTAGAGGACTTCAATTGGGATGAGTTTGAAAATGGTACAAACGTAAACGCCAACAAAGAAGACTTGGCAAAGGCTTATGATGAAACCTTGAATAAGGTTAGTGAGCGCCAAGTTACAGAAGGAACCGTTATTGCCCTTGACAAAAAAGAGGTCATTGTTAACATTGGCTACAAGAGCGACGGTATTATTCCTGCTTCAGAATTCCGCTACAACCCAGACCTTAAAGTAGGTGACAAGGTTGAGGTTTATGTAGAAAATCAGGAAGACAAGAAAGGCCAATTGGTTCTTTCTCACAAAAAAGCTCGTCTTACCAAGAGCTGGGATCGCATCAATTCAGCCCTTGACAACGATGAGATTATTCAGGGCTACATCAAGAGCCGCACGAAGGGCGGTATGATTGTTGACGTGTTTGGTATCGAAGCTTTCTTGCCAGGAAGCCAGATCGACGTTCATCCTATACGCGACTACGATGTATTCGTAGGCAAGACCATGGAATTCAAAGTGGTTAAGATCAACCAGGAATTCCGCAACGTTGTTGTTTCACACAAGGCTCTCATTGAAGCAGAGTTGGAAGCACAGAAGAAAGAAATTATCAGCAAGCTCGAAAAAGGTCAGATTCTTGAAGGTACGGTCAAGAACATTACATCATACGGTGTATTTGTCGACCTTGGTGGTGTAGACGGATTGGTACACATCACAGACCTTTCATGGGGCCGCGTAAGCGATCCACACGAGGTTGTTTCGTTGGATGAGAAAATCAATGTAGTTATCCTTGACTTCGATGACGAGAAGAAGCGTATCGCCCTCGGTTTGAAGCAACTCACTCCACATCCATGGGATGCTTTGGATCCAAACTTGAAGGTTGGCGACAAGGTGAAAGGAAAAGTGGTTGTCATGGCCGACTATGGCGCATTCGTAGAGATTGCTCCTGGTGTTGAAGGACTGATTCACGTAAGCGAAATGTCGTGGAGCCAGCACTTGCGCTCAGCTCAAGACTTCATGCATGTAGGTGATGAGGTTGAGGCTGTTATCCTGACATTGGACCGTGAAGACCGTAAGATGAGCTTGGGTATCAAGCAGCTGAAGGCTGATCCATGGGAGGACATCGAGGTGAAATATCCTGTTGGCAGCAAGCACACGGCAAAAGTTCGCAACTTCACTAACTTCGGTATCTTCGTTGAGCTTGAAGAAGGTGTTGACGGCTTGATTCATATCAGTGACCTTTCTTGGACCAAGAAGGTAAAGCATCCTTCAGAGTTTACAACTGTAGGTGCTGCCATCGATGTAGTGGTTCTCGAAATTGACAAAGAGAACCGTCGTCTCTCTCTCGGTCACAAACAACTGGAAGAGAATCCTTGGGACACATACGAGACGATATACACACCAGGTTCTGTACATACTGGTAAGATTACCGAATTGATGGACAAGGGTGCTGTCATTACATTGAATGAAGGTGGTGAAGGCTTTGCCACACCTAAGCATCTTGTTAAGGAAGATGGAACACAGGCACAACAAGGTGAAGAGCTCGAATTCAAGGTGATTGAGTTTGTGAAGGAAACCAAGCGTATTATCCTTTCACACAGTCGTACATTCGAAGATGTGAAAGATGACGTGAAGCCAGCTCACAAGCACGCCTCAGCCAAGAAACAGAATGATGTTCCACAAATCAACAATGTAACAGCAGGTACAAGCCTTGGTGACTTGGATGTTCTTGCTAAGTTGAAAGCAGACATGGAAAAGGGTAAGTAATTGAGTATCTAACTCATACTCCTATTATAAATAAGGTCGATTCTTTTATGAAGAATCGGCCTTTTTTATTTTTCAGTAAGGTTGACATTCCCTCATGCTAAACAGCATCCTTCCACTTGCTTCACACATCGAAAAATGTTCATCAAAGTTGTTTGTCCACTTTCTCTATCACTTCCTCAATGCCACTGTCACCACTTCACACACGGCAAGTTTATAGCCCAGGGAGCGCACACCACCGGCAAGAGCCTGGAACGCCACTCGCAAACTTTTTGGCGTTGAAACCTTTGTTCCGCTATTGCCCGCGCTTTTCTGTCGAGTATGGCTTATTGCGTATGATGACGTTTTCAAATCCCATGGATTTCATCAACTGGTAGAACTGGCGGGTAGCATTGCGCTCTGCACTCTTGATGTTTGGTGTTGTCAAGCATCGGTCAATCATAGCTTGGTAGGCTCTTTGGTAAAGATCGTCACGATCTTTAGCCTTCCACTCACCCTTTTCAAAGAAAGACTTGGTGCGAGCCTCGTCAATAAAGTTGTGATCCAACAGCTTGACGGGTGGCAACATAACAACGATAGAATCACCCTTAGGTTCTATAAAATCTTCCCCTGCATCTTGTAAATCTATCCCCAGCCGCAAGGTACCATAATAAATGCGAACCAATTCGGCGTCACCGAAGAAGCCATGTCTAACGGTGTCGATGATTTCTTCGTTGTTGATGGTCAAAAACTCCCATTGTCCGATGTCACGGATGCTCTGTATCTGCGTTGGGGTGATATTAATTTTGTCATCCTTCGACAGTGCTAACCTATTGTCTTTATTGAGGTACACCAACACGATGCCCACCAACAGCAAGACCATAATCGCGAAAAAAATAGTCTTCCTTGATATCTTGGACAGGCGGTTGAGCAAGTTATGCATTTTATTGTTTTTCGTTTCCATGTTCAATCGTTGTTTTGTCAAGAAGAGTCTTGATGTCTTCCAATGTGAATTGCTTTCGGAAAGAGATGGTGATATCTTCCTCGCGATACCCCATTTGCTCAATCATCGGTATCAACGTGCGGGCAGCACTTTCACGAGCCATGTCGATAATGCCCACTGAATTGATGTCATGGATGATGGCATCACGCCCTTGTTGACCGTAGCTGGCGAGTTCTTCGTCAGAGAAGTTGCTGCGAGTGAGCGCTACATACTGTTTGATTTCTTCATGATTGATGCGGGTAGACGTGAGAGCCACCCGAGGATCCGGCAAGATAATCTCAATTTTTTGTCCTTTTTTTTGCACGTTCTCTTCGCTGAAATTACTGAAATCGATGTATGCTTTCAGGGTGGCATCCATCGGAATGGCAATCTTCCGCCTGCCCAACGGAAGGTTGACACTAAAATCTTTCTTCATGAAAGAACCGTTGAGCTTCAGCTGGTCGTCATGTGTAACAATCTTGTGAACATGCACTTCTGTGGTATACAGTTTAGAACACTTTTGTATCTGCATCACCATGGTTGGAATCGTGTCCATAGGACTGATATTTACTTCTGTCTTTTTGTGCGAACAGGAGCAAAATGCAATGATGCAACTGAGGATAAATAGGTATGATCGCATGTCTTGTTTTGTGCGTGATACGATGTAGAAAACGCTAAAAGCTACATGATGTAGCAATGGCATTTTCGTCTTATCGAGTAATATATGTTGTACAAAAGTAGAAAAATTATTTGATAATGTCATGAAATGTGTCAAATTTATCATCTTCATTTCCATCTGGTTGTGTACTACAAAAATATAATGTAACTTTGCACACACAGACAGATTCCATTATTCTACAATGGTTTGTGAGACAACTACCATATCATCGTAAATGAACATTCATCATCCCGTGTCACATCGATTCATCGTATGCGTGACGCTGTTTTTGCTGCTATCGAAAGCTGTTTCTTCCGCAGTGATTGACACAACGGCGTTAACACCACTCCCCACCCTCGCTCCTGTGACGGATTTCAATGTGAAAAAAGCATTGAAACAAGATTTCACATACATGGGATTGGGATTCATCACCTCTGGATTTATTGTTAAATCTCGCAAAGAAGACTTTCGGTCTCTCCGTCATTATTTTCAACCAACGTTCAAGACCACTTGGGACAACTATGCACAATACACCCCTCTGCTAACAACGTGGGTGCTGAACACGGCTGGCGTTCAGGGACGAAGTTCACTTCAACGTCTTGCGGTTAGCAACGCCTTGTCGTTTGCCATGATGGCAGGAATGGTCAACACCATAAAACACACCACAAAAGAGCTTCGCCCCGATGGCAGTTCACGCAACTCTTTCCCATCGGGACACACGGCAACAGCGTTTGCTGCTGCAACCATCTTGCACAAAGAGTATGGACTTACGCGTAGTCCATGGTACAGCATAGCTGGGTATTCGGTAGCCACAGCAACGGGCATTTGCCGCATTTTGAACAACAGACATTGGGTAAGCGACGTGTTGGTTGGAGCGGGAATAGGCATCTTATCCACTGATATAGGCTATGCACTGGGTGACCTGATATACAAGGATAAAGGACTGAGGCGAAGCAATTTAGAAGAACTTACGCCCAACATTTCAAACCGACCCTCATTCTTATCCATCAATACAGAGATTGCTGCCAGGATGCAACGCTTCAAAGCACCAAAAGTGTACGACAACTATGATGAGCACATGCAACCCTATGGCCCGGGCAACACTCAAGAATCGAGCCATCCTTTAGGGTTGAAACTGAACTTGGGTGCCAGCATGGGCGTATCGGTTGAGAGTGCTTATTTTTTGAATGATTACATTGGAGTTGGCGGAAGACTTCGCGCGACAACCACGCCTGTCACAGCTACCGTTGATTTGTCGCATGGGTTCAAATACAACATGTACGCACATGGCCTGCAGGAGGATTTAAAAGAAAGATTCGTGAACTTCGTGGGACTGGAATCTAATCATGTTGGCATGTTCGATTTCAGTGCAGGTGTCTATTTTTCTTATCCACTTACCAGCCGATTGCGCTTAGGTAGTAAGGTGCTGATTGGCAGAAGACACACGACCGACTATGACATCGATGCCATCACTGATGTTGATGTTGAGGGGCTGCGCAATGCCCTCACCCCAATTTCTGCAAATGACAAACAATATTTTAAGAGTCCCGAGGAAAAGCAAGAGCTGACCAGATGGTTGGATGAACTGGGCGATGGACGAGGCATCCATGATGGTAAGTTTTTAACAATCAAGTCGAACAAAACACCTCTATACAGCACGGGGCTCTCCTTGACGTGGGCCTACAAGCATGGCATGTCATTCAAGGCAAATGTCAATTATGACTACGCAGAACCTGAATACACGTATGAACTGAGAAACCGTGTGCAAGAATCACAGGATGGCACCCGGACTTACCTTACTGACACCTTTAAACGTAGAACTCCCATGCACCAACCCAGTTTTTCATTCGGTATGGCATTTAATTTTTAACCCTGGCTACAGCCAGCGGAACGTGATAAGTCATGTCCCTATTACGCGATAGCAATCAAAACGCCACGAGCAATTCTTGGTACAACTGGATGGACTAATCCATTGAAAACCCCATCTAAAAATCACCTTTCTATCAAAAGATATTGTCGTTGGTCCTATCCAAATCATGACTGCCAACGTTACTGAATTTTCTTGACAACGTACGCGTTCATATTTCGCATATTTGCAAACAAACATGCCGCTTGTTGCAAATACGGCAAGCATGAGCATTCTTTGTATATACTTCATACATAATAGTTTATGAATCTTTCCAGTGTTTTATCCACCTATCAACATCTCTTTTGCTGGCAAAAGCATTGAGTTAAGCATGCAATTCGCATGTTTTTAGGCAGCAATAAGCTACAACTTGCCCACCGTAATGATGCATATTCAGCGAAAAACACATTGACATTGCAGCAAAAACACGATTTTTCAGCGTCGTTGATCCCTTGTTTGCATCCTCCATGCCTATTGTTTTTCTCCAGATTGAGCGTTCTGAAGGGCCATTTTGAGGGCTAAAAATGAGCAAAATAATGAACAAATGTTCCATCAGCTCTTCTTGCGCTGGTGCGATTCATCACATTCCGATAGATGAACAATCCATATTTCGCCATTCAAAACTTTCTGGTTTTCAAAGTGGGAAAATATGTAAGAAATATTTGCGGACTTAAAATTATTCACTACATTTGCGACAAATCTACTAACTTAAAACACATTAAAACCATGAACATTCCAATTGTTTTCTGGCTTGTACCAGTTGCATCAATGATTGCACTGACTATGGCCTGGTATTTTTTTAGTAACATGATGAAGGCCGATGAAGGTACCCCACGCATGCGTGAAATTGCTCTACACGTTCGTAAAGGAGCGATGGCCTATCTCAAACAACAGTACAAGGTTGTTACGTATGTCTTTATCGCATTAGCGCTGTTGTTTGCATTCATGGCATACGTGCTGAAAGTACAAAATCCATGGGTTCCCTTTGCATTTCTTACTGGTGGATTCTTTAGCGGACTCTGTGGTTTCTTCGGCATGAAAACCGCCACTTACGCCTCTGGCCGAACGGCCAACGCCGCCCGAAAGAGCTTGAACCAAGGGCTACAGATTGCGTTTCGCTCGGGTGCTGTGATGGGACTTGTGGTGGTAGGTCTTGGGCTATTGGACATTGCCATCTGGTTTATGATACTTTCTATGTTTTACACAGGCGACCACATGGCTCTCATCACCATCACCACAACCATGCTGACCTTTGGCATGGGTGCCTCAACCCAAGCACTGTTTGCACGTGTTGGTGGAGGCATTTACACCAAAGCAGCCGATGTTGGAGCCGACTTAGTGGGCAAGGTTGAACAAGACATTCCTGAAGACGACCCCCGCAACCCTGCAACCATTGCCGACAATGTGGGCGATAACGTGGGCGACGTAGCTGGTATGGGTGCCGACTTGTACGAAAGCTACTGCGGAAGTATTCTTTCAACAGCTGCACTGGGTGCCACAGCCTTTGCTGCAAGCGGCGAGATGCAAATGAAAGCAGTAGTAGCACCCATGATTATTGCTGCCGTGGGTATTTTCTTAAGTTTGGCCGGTATCTTCATGGTGCGTACGAAGGAAGAAGCAACCATGAAGGATTTGTTGAAATCGTTGAGCCTTGGTACCAACTTTGCGGCCGTGCTGATTGCCATAGCTACGTTCGTCATCCTCTATCTCTTAGGCATTAACAATTGGCTTGGCATTAGTTGTTCGGTTATATCGGGTCTTGCTGCAGGTGTAATCATCGGCCAAGCCACCGAATATTACACCTCACACAGCTACAAGCCAACCAAAGAGATTGCAGCTGCTTCGCAAACGGGTGCGGCTACCGTGATCATCAAGGGCATTGGTACTGGAATGATAAGTACCTGCATTCCGGTGGTAACCATCTCCGCAGCCATCATTATGAGTTATCTTTGTGCCAACGGATTTGATATGAGCATGAGTGCCGAATCTATCAGTCATGGACTGTATGGCATTGGCATTGCGGCAGTAGGCATGCTTTCTACCTTAGGCATTACCTTGGCTACAGATGCCTATGGCCCCATTGCTGACAATGCAGGTGGTAACGCTGAAATGAGCGAATTAGGTGAAGAGGTGAGAGAACGCACCGATGCACTCGACGCATTAGGTAACACCACAGCAGCCACCGGTAAGGGGTTTGCCATTGGCTCGGCTGCACTGACAGCATTGGCACTGTTGGCTTCTTATATTGAAGAAATAAAAATAGCCATGGTCCGCATGGCTGCTGAGGGGCATCAATTTGTAAATGCCGCCGGAACCATATTTACACCAAACACGGCAACCATGTCAGATTTCATGGACTTCTTCCAAGTGAACCTGATGAATCCGCGCGTTTTGGTAGGTGCCTTCATAGGTGCCATGGCTGCATACTTGTTCTGCGGACTCACAATGGGTGCTGTAGGTAGAGCGGCAGGTGCGATGGTTGATGAAGTAAGACGCCAATTTAGAGAAATCAAGGGTATATTGGAAGGCAAAGCTACCCCAGATTATGGACGTTGTGTAGAGATTAGCACCAAGTCGGCACAACGCGAGATGCTGTTACCATCCATATTGGCTATAGCCATTCCTATCGTCGTTGGCATCGTATTAGGTGTCGCAGGAGTGTTAGGTTTGTTAGTAGGCGGATTGTCTGCAGGCTTTACACTGGCCATATTCATGGCAAACGCAGGTGGTGCATGGGATAATGCCAAGAAGATGGTTGAGGAAGGTAACTTCGGTGGCAAGGGCTCGGCATGTCATAAGGCTACTGTCGTTGGCGATACCGTAGGTGATCCTTTCAAAGATACAAGTGGACCAAGCTTAAACATTCTGATTAAGTTGATGTCTATGGTCAGTATCGTGATGGCTGGACTTACAGCTGCTCTGGTTTAAACACATAGAACATCAATGCTTGGAAATTACCCCAAGAAACTCGGTCAATGACATAAAATTGAATGAGTTTCTTGGGGTAATTCATGTTTGCAAAGAATATTTCATTATCTTTGCAATAGAAATAATGACAACGATAATGACAGAACATAACCCTAATCAATCTACACCGAGAGAAGGAGCTCATGGACATCATTCGCATTCTCAGCACCATCACCATCGAAGAAACTACGAATCATCACAGTTTAAGAATAACTATCGCTTTTCTAAGAAACGAAGAAAAATTATTAGTAACCTTCTGTTCGTTTCTTTAACTATTATCGCTGCACTCATCATGATTGCTGTCATCTGGTTGTACACCGTTGAATAATACCACAAGAATCATGTTGAATGATGTAGGATAGGAATCTATTCATCAAGATAAAAAGGCGTTTCGAAGCATGATGTTCGAAACGCCTTTTCATTTAATGGTGTTGTTTGACTAACAAACTTTCTCCAATCGCTTCATGACAGAGAACATGAACAAAGCAGAAAGCAAGCAGACTCCAATGAATACAGACCAAACAGCCCATACTGGTAAGTCACCCCAAAGGTATCCACCTACACTCACCAACAAGTTACCAATAGCAGTAGCAGCAAACCAACCACCCATCATGGCTCCCTTGAGCTTGGGAGGTGCAACCTTGCTTACAAAGCTGATACCCATTGGACTTAACAGCAATTCACCGAACGTCAGTACCAGATAAGTACTAATCAACCAGTTGGCAGATGCGTAATTGGCTGTACCTGCCTCGGCAGCTAACGCCTGTTCATTAGGAGTAAGCAAGCCTTGTGATCCCACAATCATGATGGTATAGGCAAATGCTGCAATTACCATACCATAAGCTATCTTGCGCGGAGCCGAAGGTTCTTTGCCCTTGGCTGCCAACGAACCGAAGATGGCCATGCTGACAGGTGTTAAGGCAACTACATAGAACGGATTGAATTGTTGGAAAATAGGCGCACTCACATCAATAGCTCCCTCTACTTGTGTGTACTTATAAATCAACACAGCGATTGCTGCCACGATGACAGCTAAAGAGATTCCCTTAGCTTTCTGTGTTTTTGACTGGAAGAATGAGAATCCTGCATAAACGATAAAGACAATCATCACAAGGT
>CAMQBP010000050.1 GCA_946999025.1 uncultured Prevotella sp.
CTCCTCGTGTGTCATCGTACTGTATCTACGTGCCAATTCCCTTGCAATATCACGAGGTGTATTAACAGGTTCTTTCATTTGTCTGGTATTGAAAAGTTAGTAATTTTTAGTTTGCGTAAAGCATTAATCTAGTTTCAGCACAGCAAGGAACGCTTTCTGCGGAACTTCAACATTTCCAATTTGTTTCATGCGTTTCTTTCCTTTCTTTTGCTTCTCCAATAATTTTCTTTTTCTGCTCACGTCGCCACCGTAACATTTAGCGGTTACATCCTTACGAACGCATTTAACGGTTTCCCTGGCGACGATTTTCCCCCCGATTGCAGCTTGAATAGCTATGTCAAACTGCTGTCTAGGTATCAAATCTTTGAGCTTTTCACACATTCTTCTACCCAAACTCACAGCGTTATCTTGATGTGTCAAACTAGATAGCGCATCCACAGGCTCGCCATTGAGCAAAATGTCGAGCTTGGCCAACTTTGATGGTCGGAAGGAGTCTACGTGATAATCAAACGATGCATAACCCTTTGAGATGGATTTAAGTTTATCGTAGAAATCGATGACAATTTCTCCTAACGGTATCATGAAATGCAATTCCACTCGATTTCCAGATATGAACTCTTGCTTAACCAACTCACCTCTCTTCTCCAAACAGAGCGTCATGATGGGTCCAATGTAGTTGGCATTCGTGATAATGGTAGCTCGAATATAGGGTTCTTCAATATGTTCTATCAGCGTTGCTTCTGGCAAACCGGAAGGATTATGAACCTCTTTTGCATCTCCGTGTTTGTCGTAAACCATATAAGATACGTTCGGCACGGTTGTAATCACCTCCATGTTGAATTCTCTGTCCAAACGTTCTTGCACGATTTCCATATGCAAAAGTCCCAAGAATCCACATCTGAAGCCAAATCCAAGTGCCACCGACGATTCAGGAGAGAACGACAACGAGGCATCATTGAGCTGAAGCTTTTCAAGAGAGGCTCTCAAGTTTTCGTAGTCATTAGGGTCGATGGGATAAACGCCGGCAAACACCATTGGCTTCACCTCCTGAAAACCAGAGATAGCCTTTTCGCAAGGACGGTTTACATGCGTGATGGTATCTCCCACCTTCACCTCTTTGGCATCTTTTATTCCGCTGATGATATAGCCTACTTCTCCGGTTTTCATTTCTCGCCGAGGAACCATGTTCATCTTGAGAATGCCTATTTCATCGGCATCATATTCCATACCCGTGTTATAAAACTTTACCTTATCGCCCTGCTTGATGCATCCATTTTCTATTTTAAAATAGGCGATGATACCACGAAAACTGTTAAAAACGGAGTCGAAAATCAATGCCTGAAGTGGAGCTTTCTCATCTCCCACTGGATGTGGCACGCGTTGCACCACAGCCTCTAAAATACGATCAACCCCTTCTCCAGTCTTGCCAGATGCGCGAATAATATCCGATCGGTCACAACCAATCAACTCTACAATTTCATCTTCAACCTCTTCTGGCATGGCAGAAGGCATGTCAATCTTGTTGATAACGGGGATGATTTCGAGGTCATGCTCAATGGCCATATACAGATTAGAAATGGTCTGAGCCTGCACACCTTGCGTGGCATCCACAACCAGCAAAGCACCTTCGCATGCAGCTATACTCCTACTTACCTCATAAGAAAAGTCAACGTGACCCGGAGTATCAATCAAGTTTAATATATAGTTTTGTCCCTCATATTGATATTCCATTTGGATAGCGTGGCTCTTAATGGTAATGCCACGTTCTTTTTCCAAATCCATGCTATCAAGCATTTGTCCACTAGTCACTTGAATCGTTTTTGTGTATTCCAATAGTCTATCTGCCAACGTTGATTTTCCGTGATCAATATGGGCAATGATGCAAAAGTTTCTTATTTGATCCATCAGATATTTCCGTTATCATATCAAAGATTGTACTAACTCTACCAAGGACGTTCAATCATTATTTTAAAAGAGTTAAAACAATCCTTTTGTTAGAAAAAAAGCACCTTGAATTTCATTATGTTCGTCAAACTGATTCAAAGGCCTCCAATCTTATGCAAAGATAACTATTTAAAACCATATATCAACGAACGAAATGATAAAATTAGTAAAAACTTTGTATCTTTGCAGTGGATAGAATTCGTCCAAACAAAATAGAAAAAATCGCTTTTCACTCGGCACAAACGAGCTTTGAAATACTTATAATGTAAGAAAACATGAACAAATTATTCATCGCTATTTTATTGATTCCCATGCTGTCTTCATGTCATGAGAATCTGGAAGAAAGATCCGCAAGAGAGGCAAAGGAATATACGGATAAATACTGCCCTACACCAGTGGTTAACGGTACGAGGACGGACAGTGTGACCTTTCAAAAAGATACTAAGACTTACACTTACCACTGTTCATTTGTAGGTGAACTTGACAATGCGCAAATTGTAGCACAGAACAGACACAAAATACACCAACTCATGGTGAAGGAGATTAAGGACAATACAAGTATCAAGAAACTAAAAGAAGCAAAATATAATTTCGCCTACATTGTTCATTCTGACAAAGACCCGCAGAAAATATTGTATCAGCAAACAATCAGCGTTGCCGACTATCAAGGTACTTATTGAGGGGGGGCTTGTTAGAATCTTTCAAGCATTAGACGATACACATTATAGTGTAATCTAAAAAGAGAATGCATCGAATTTGATGCACTCTCCTCTATAACATGTTCCTGCTATTCAGGTTTCATATTGGTGTAAACAGTTTGCACATCGTCAAACTCTTCAAGCCGCTCTACCATCTTATCAATTGTTTCACGCTCTTCGGGAGTAACGTCTTTCAAATCGTTCGGGATGTACGTAAACTCAGCACCAGTCACTTCAAAACCGTCCGTTTCCAGATGCTTTTGAATTTCACCGAAGCTCGTGGGGGCACCATAGATGGTTATTTCGTTTTCTTCCTCATCTTCATCATATTCATCTTCCACACCATAATCTATGAGGTCGAGAATCAGTTCGTCCATGTCCAAGCCATCTTGCTTCTTAAAAGTGAATACGGCTTTATGGTCAAAGAGGAATGCCAGTGAACCGCTTGTTCCCAAGTTGCCATTGAACTTATTGAATACAGACCGCACATCCCCAACGGTTCGGGTAGTATTGTCCGTCAAAGTGTCTACCAAGATAGCCACTCCATGAGGACCATACCCTTCGTATGTGACCGATTTGTAGTCACTTTGATCTTTCCCCATCGCATTCTTAATGGCGCGATCTACATTGTCTTTCGGCATGTTTTCGCGCTTGGCGTTTGCTATGAGGGCGCGCAAAGCGGGATTGTTTTCAGGATCAGGTCCTCCAGCTTTTACTGCAATTGCAATTTGTTTACCTATCTTCGTGAATGTACGAGCCATGTGGCCCCATCTTTTCAGTTTCGTTGCTTTACGATACTCAAATGCTCTTCCCATTAGAATAAAAATATTTAATCCTCTTCACTGAAGAGGTTTAGGACGAAAAACTTTCGTTCCTAAATGTTGATTATTAAATGAAATATGAAAGTTTATATTCACAAAAGTATGGCAACCGAATCATCGAAGTTCGGCGCCAAGTTTTTCTGTGAGATTCTTAATAAGTTTCTGCATGATTCCGTCAATCTGCTTGTCATTCAATGTTCTTTGCTCATCTTGCAGGATAAAATTGACGGCATAACTCTTTTTGCCTTCCGGCAGGTTCTTTCCTTCGTAAACATCAAAGAGCTCAACGCGCTTGAGTAACTTCTTTTCTGTCTGAAAGGCTATCTTTTCTATTTGTCCAAATTCAACCTGCTTATCTATCAGAAGTGCCAAATCGCGGCTGACAGCAGGATACTTAGACAACTCTTTGTACTCAACCTTATTCTTACGAGTTAATTTCATGAGTGCCGTCCAATTGATTTCAGCGAAAAAAACTTCACCAGCTACATCAACCTGCTTCAGCAACTTTTTACAAACAACGCCCAATTCTGCGATGGTTTTTCCTCCTCGATTCTTGATGGTCAAACCATGAGAGAAGATGTTGTTGTCACTTTTTTCTGTTACCAGCATGCCAGAAGGCACGCCTAACCGGGCAAAAATATTTTGAACATAGGCATTCAATTCATCAAATGAACTGGGCTCATCTGCATGTGCCCAACTTCCTTCCACGCGTTTCCCGGTAACCCACAGCCCTAAATGATTAGCTTGTTGATAGGCCTTGATTGGATCTTCTTCATTCTCCCGCTCTGCTATGTATTGATAACAGTTGCCAAACTCAAAGAAGCGTAGATTTGCTTGCTTACGGTTCACATTGCGCATGATGCTTTCAAGTCCTCCAAACAACAGCGTCTGGCGCATCACGCCCAAGTCTGTACTCAAAGGATTCATAATCTTCACCGTTGACTCCTCTGGGTAACGGTTCAAATCATGATAATAAGACGTCTTCGTAAGCGAATTGTTCAGAATTTCATGAAAACCACATCCAACCAGCTGTTCACCAACCAAGTTTTCCAAATGGGCAGCTCTATCCTCATCACCCTGTATGGTCAACGAACTCTTGAGTTGCGTTGGAATTTCAACGTTGTTATAACCATAAATACGCAGTATATCCTCTACAACATCACAGGGGCGCTTAACGTCAACGCGGTATGCGGGGACAGACAATTCAAGACCTTCTTGATTCTCGCTCTTGATTTCCATTTCCAGGCTTTCCAAGATGCTCTTCATCACTTCAGGCTCTATCTCTTTACCAATGAGATCGTTCACATAATCGTATGAAAGTGACACATGGGCGTTTTCAATAGGCGTAGGATACACATCTTTAATCTGCATGCTGACCTTACCACCTGTCAACTGCTGGCACAAAATCGCAGCTTGTTTCAGTGCGTATATCGTCCCATTAGGATCGATGCCTCGCTCAAAGCGATAGCTTGCATCCGTACTCAAACCATGGCGACGTGCGCTCTTGCGTATCCAGGTAGGATGGAAATAGGCACTCTCCAAAACAACATTGCGTGTTGTTTCATAGGTTCCACTCCCCTTTCCGCCGAAGATTCCAGCAATACACATCGGTTGTTCTGCATTACAAATGCTTAAATCATGTTCACCCAAAGTATGCTCTTCACCGTCAAGGGTCACAAACTTGGTTCCCTCCGGCTGCGTTCTCACCACGATTTGATGACCTTCAACCATGTCGGCATCAAAGCAATGCATGGGCTGTCCGTAAGCCATCATCACGTAATTTGTGATGTCAACGATGTTATTGACGGGTCGCAAGCCGATGACTCTCAGCTTATTCTGCAACCACTCCGGACTTTCTTTTACTTCACAACCCGTGAGTGAGAGACAGGCATAACGCTTGCAGGCCTCTGTATTTTCAATCTTGACATCAATGGGCAAGTCTTCATTATCTACCTTAAATTCATCACAAGACGGACGATGCAGACTGGTTTGATACCCATTTTGCTTCAACCATGCATACAAATCACGAGCTACACCGTAATGAGATAAAGCATCAGACCGATTGGCTGTGATGTCTATTTCGATGATCCAATCGCTCTCAAGGTTATAATATTCTGCAGCAGGCTGACCAACTGGGGCATCTTCCGGCAGCACAATGATACCCTCATGTGACGTTCCGACACCAATTTCGTCCTCGGCACAAATCATTCCAAAAGAATCTACGCCGCGTAATTTGCTTTTCTTGATGGTAAACGAATCATCACCATCATATAAAACACAGCCAAGATCCGCTACGATAACTTTTTGTCCAGCTGCCACATTGTGGGCGCCGCATACAATCTGCTGAGGCTCGCCCTTACCTAAGTCTACTGTCGTGACATGGAGGTGGTCTGAGTTGGGATGCATTTCACAGGTAAGTACCTGTCCGACATAAAGTCCTTTCAGTCCACCCTTAATTGTTTGAACTTCTTCCAAGGCATCGACTTCAAGCCCTGTAGAAGTTAAGGCCTGCTCAACTTCCTGCGGAGTCAAGTCGAAATCGACATATTCTTTAAGCCATTTATATGAAATATTCATTAGATAGATGAATTTTAAATGTATTCGTAAAGCATTGCAAAAGTACTAAAAAAACAACACCCTTACAAATGTTTATCCAAAAATGCTTGTCACAAGACCTATCTGGAGGAAAAGATAGCACATCGATGCACATGAAAATGCTTGAACCGTTTGACAGAATATGCCAAAGAGGGCATGCCAAAATCATGACATACCCTCTTGTACATGCTTATTCGCACCTAATTAATCAAGCCATTTTACATAATTAAAGTCTTGACGGTGTGGCAGGTTTTTATGCTTTGGGAACATGCGCACGCATGACTTAAAGGTGCCGGCATCATCAGGATCTATTACTGCCTCAAAAGTATATAGATTCCCTTCGTGCCCAATAACCTCAAAGGGGCGCACACGATAAACCTCCCGACCATCATCATCGGGCATGGGTTTCAGTGTCACCAGTTCCAAACCGACAGCATCGTCCAGGCCTTGCTCGTCAATTACGTATTTTAAGCGATACTCAACACCCGTTTCGCCACCGGTTGTCAAGAACTCAGTATCCTTTGAAACAACACGAATAGCATCCCAACGCTCGGCTACCGTCTCCTTCCAATGCGCAATCTCTTTAGCCAGCTTGGCATCATCGGCAGCCAACTTCGCAAATCGAGCAGCTTCTTTTTCGTAGAACTTGCTGTAGTAATCGTCTAACTGACGCTTCATGGTGTAATGAGGTGCAATCGTCGCCACTGATTTCTTCACCACGTCCAGCCATTGTTCACTGTAGCCTTCCCCATTCCTATTATAATACATAGGAATGATCTCATTCTCTAAAAGCGAATAAATGGTAGCTGCATCCAACTGATCTTGGTATCCCTGGTTTTGATAAGTGCGCTTCTGAGGCAAGGCCCATCCAGCGCCTTCTCTGTAACCTTCTACCCACCAGCCGTCGAGAACGGACAAGTTGACAACACCATTCATTTCAGCTTTCTCGCCCGACGTACCAGAGGCTTCAAGTGGACGCGTAGGTGTATTCATCCAAATATCTACACCGGAGACAAGTCTACGAGCCAATTGCATGTCATAATCTTCGAGGAAGATGATTTTACCTAAAAACTCTGGTCGCTGGCTAATCTCATAGATACGTTTAATAAGACCTTGGCCAGCTCCATCAGCAGGATGCGCTTTGCCTGAGAAGAAGAACAACACAGGGCGATTAGGGTTGTTGACAATCTTCGACAATCGGTCGATATCCGTAAACAACAAGTGCGCTCTTTTGTAGGTTGCAAAACGACGACAGAAACCTATCATCAACGCATTTGGATTGATGCATTCAAGCAGTGACATCACACGTGACGGATCGCCTTGGTTCTTCAACCAATTCTCAGTGAACTTCTCTCGGATATACTTCACCAGCTTTTTCTTCAACATCATGCGCGTTTGCCAAATCTCTCCATCAGGAATCTTCAGGAAGTCGTGCCAAATCTTTTCGTTGCTCTGGTCGCTCATGAACGACTTGTCAAAGTACTTGTCGTAAATATCACGGAACTCTGTGGAAGTCCATGTTGGGAAGTGTACACCATTGGTCACATACCCCACATGGCTCTCCTCAGGATAATATCCTTTCCAGATAGGAGCGAACATCTTTTGGCTTACCCATCCATGCAACTTGCTCACACCATTTACCTCTTGTGAGGTATTGCATGCAAAGGTACTCATGCAGAATTTTTCCGTATGATCATCTGGATTCTGGCGTCCCATACCAATGAATTCATCCCATGTGATACCCAAACGTTGTGGATATCCTTGCATGTATTTTCCGAAAAGGGTCTCGTCAAAATAGTCATGGCCTGCCGGAACGGGTGTATGTACTGTGTACAGTGAAGATGCTCTTACCAGTTCCATGGCCTGATTGAACGTCAGTCCGCCCTCAACATAATCACAAAGACGTTGCAAATTGCACAAAGCCGCATGGCCTTCGTTGCAATGATAAATGTCTTTCTTGATGCCCAGTTTCTTCAAAGTGAGAATACCACCAATACCCAACAATATCTCTTGCTTGAGTCGGTTTTCCCAATCTCCGCCGTACAGAGAATGTGTAATGGACTTGTCAAACTGCGAATTCAAGTCGTTGTCTGTATCCAACAAGTACAACTTGATTCGGCCCACATTCACACGCCACACGTATGCATGTACAACATAATCGAGATAGGGAACGTCAACCACGATGGGGTTGCCATTTTCATCAACCTCACGCTCAATGGGAAGCGAGTTGAAGTTTTGAGCCTCATATTGAGCAATCTGCTGACCTTCCATACTGAGTGACTGTTTGAAATAGCCATAACGATATAAAAAGCCAACAGCACACATATCTACATTACTGTCTGATGCCTCTTTGAGGTAGTCACCAGCCAACATGCCCAGACCACCTGAATAGATTTTCAATATCTGATTAATGCCATACTCCATACAGAAATAGGCAACGGATGGACGCTTCTTATCGGGTTCCACATCCATGTAAGCGCGAAATTGGGCATAAACGTCCTTGACACGCTTCATCAGCTTGGTATCGTTAACAATCTCTTCTTTACGGTCATAGTTAAGGCGCTCCAACAACAGCACAGGGTTGTGCCCTACTGCTTCGTATAATTTCTCATCAAGACTCTTGAAGAGACTACGCGCATTGTGATTCCAACCAAACCACATATTATGTGCTAATTCGTCCAAACATTTCAGTTGTTCGGGCAATCTTGATTTGATAGTCAACTCCCTCCACTGCGGCGAGTTGACATTGCTGGTCTTAATTTTCATAAAACTTTAATTTTCTTATTTTTTTCTTACTTGATTATTCTATTCTCTACGCGTGACAAAGCCTGGTGATAGGCTGTCTCATAATACTTGATAAACCGTTTCCACAGTGCTTTTTTTGACAAATCAGATGCTTTCTGGCGTATGATATTCACCTCTTTTGGTGACAGCTTAGAAAACTGCATGATGGTTTGCTTAATCTCGTCGGCCACTTCAGAGTAGTTGTTGTCGGTACGGTGAATCACTTTCACTCCATTTTCAATCTCACTGTACGTTCCGATCGTTTGATTAACCCACCGGCCAAATCCTGCTAAATCGGTTGTGACACACGGCACCCTGAACGCAATAGCCTCCAGCGGCGTGTAGCCCCAGGGTTCGTAGTAGGAAGGATAAACACACAGGTCGTTACCCAAAACCAAATCATAATATGGCAGGTTCAGAATACCATCATCCCCTGTGAGGTAGCACGGAACAAACATCACTTTCACGCTATCGTGTTCGGCGTTATGCATGTCCAGAGCGCCCAGCATCTGAAGGATGCGGTCTCCTGTCATGTCCCTAAGCCAATGTGTCAACATAGGATGCTCCAATGGCGTGTCAAACGATTTTCCAGATGCCAATCTTGTCATCAAGTCGGCACGCGGCTCACCCACCCAAGCAGGCACTTCCACCACAGCCAGTACCTTACGGGATAAGGCATCCTGTGACAACCGTAAGCGGTTGATGGCTTCCAAGAAAACATCTATACCTTTGTTCCGAAATTCATAACGGCCACTTGTAGAAACGATTAAAGCATCATCATCAAAAGTGTTACCCATCAAAGCATTAGCAACTTCTATGATTCGCTTTCTTGCCACCTTACGTTTGCTCGTCATCTCATGTCCTCTTGGCACAAAACTGTCTTCAAAACCATTGAGCAATATTTCATCGACAGGTTTATCCAACAACTCCTTACACTCGTTGGCCGTAATCTCACTCACGGTAGTAAAGCAATCAACGTGATGGGCGGTTTGCTTTTCTATCGAGTGCTTGCTCTGCATGTTCAGCTCTTCAGCCATTTGATCTCCGTGATATGCCGACAGGTATTCGTAAAGGGGCTTGTTGTTTCCCGCAATACTTCTACCAATGCTCGTCGCATGGGTTGTAAAAAGGGTGGCTATTTCGGGTACCTGATGGCGAATGTAGAGCAGTCCCATACCAGTCATCCATTCATTTCCATGGTAAATCACCTTCTTGGTTTTATCCAGATAGAAGTGATAAAAACTCTCCACCACCCTACCGGCGGCATACGAAAACATGGAGGCCTCGTCGTAATCACCATAACCATGCAGACTGTCTACCTGAAACCATTCCCACATTTGGGCATAAATTTCATCTTTCTCAGCGTATAAGGACTCAAAATCGACCAATATGGCAAGAGGATGTCCTGGAACTGACCAGCGTCCAATCCTGCACGCTAATCCGTCATCGGCGGCTTTGCTCTTCCAATCTGTGAAAAGAGAACTGTCTTCTTGAAAATATGGACTGTCTTGTTCTTTCCAACAATCAGGACCGATAAAAATGATTCGGTCCGGATATTGATCCTGTAATGTCTTTGCTCGTGTAGAAAGAACGGTATATATACCCCCTACTTTATTACAAACTTCCCAACTCGACTCAAATATATAGTCAGGGTGCAACAAGTTCTTTGTCATAAAAATCATAATATGATGAGCAAAGTTAATATAAAAAAGGTGAAAACCAAATTATAGGTACTTTAATTTTCTTAATACATGCGTTTTATTGACATAAAACAGTAACTTTGCAAAAACAGGCTAAGTCTTAACAAAGCAAGCCTATTTGATACGCATTCGACTTGCATCTTTATTGAACGCATACTAAAATGGACAAATATGAAAAAGTACCTATTCCTTAACCTATTGTGTTTCCTGGGCATAATGGCGACAGCACAGAACACACAAAAACTACCTTTCAAAGGCATCATAGGCAATTCTGAATACAGAATATACATCAAAATGAATTTGTACAAGAACAATGTCACCGTACCTGGGCAGGAAATCTTTGGTGAACTTCCAGGCTTCATCGGAGACAGCATCGATTCACGAAAATGGTTGTTCACATCGGCCAAGATCCATAAAAATACGGCTCAACTGGCGATTACCAATGACTATGGAAGCGAAGACCTGGTGGCCACTTTGACTCTCAATAAAGACAACACCTACACACTCCAGCAAGTGGAAGGCAGCAACATGAAAATTGCCCGTCAAAGAAAATGGAAAAAACTGCCCAAAAC
>CAMQBP010000051.1 GCA_946999025.1 uncultured Prevotella sp.
GCGTAGAGTCAACCAGCAAGTGCAAAATTACAAAACGTGTTTGAAGAACTCTCGTTTTGGTGTAGAAAAGTTTAATTTTTCTCTCGGTCTTTCGTTCAATTTCTTTTGTATCGACATAATTCTCTTGTCCGTATAACGTTCAAACGAATCCTTTTTCGGTATATACTGTCTGATTAGTTTATTTGTATTCTCAATAGCTCCCTTTCGCGTAGGTGCTTTTCATTCGTCTCATTTTGTTATTTGGCAGCAATGTTTGTTGTTGTGGCACTCGGTATGAAAGAAGACAAAATAAAATAAGGATTGAAAATCTTTCTGAATTTTATTGACAACATGCCTTCTGCTCCTTGGCTTATTGACAAACAAACATGCTGGTGGACGTAAATAAGCGAAATATGAGCATTTTTCTTACATCTCTCATACACAAGGGATTATGCTTCTGTGTTAAAGTTGTTAGGCTTTATTTCAAGCACTTTTGAGCCAAAAGCATTGCTTAAAGCGTGTTTTTTGCATGTTATTGATGAGCAAAAGCATGCTAATAGTCCGCCAAAGTGATACGTTTAGTGAGGTAAACTCAATGCTCTTGCGGTGAAAAATGGTTTTTGTCACAAAATTAGCTCATATTTGCTTCCTTCCGGCCTATCGTTTTTTTCCAGATTGAAAGTTTACAAGTGCCGTTTTAAGGCCCTAAAATGAGGAAAAAATCGAACAAATGGAGAATAGGCAAATGATTACTCCAAAATGTATAGCGAGCTGGGCGATCTTCGTTTCAACACATCCAACAGTACGTCTGTTCCTGCCTCTATACCTTTCGTTCGCAAAATATGCGCTACCGTTTCGTGTGCCAAATCATAACAATTGTTCTCTTCACTTAAATGACACAGCCACACATGGCGCATCCGCTCGGTCATGTTCTCAGCCAAAGCTTGCGCACAGTCTTGGTTGGCCAAATGCCCATTAGGGCCTGATATGCGAGTTTTTAAATGTTGGGGATAGGGGCCATACATCAACATCTTTGGGTCGTGATTGGCCTCTATGACCAGATAATTCGTTTCGGAGATGACGGTTTTCATTTCGTCTGTCACATGACCAATGTCTGTCATCAGTGTAAAGACGATGTTACCGTATGCTATCTTATAACCTACATTGTCAGAACTGTCATGTGGCACACCAAAGGGTGTAACGGTGAAATCACCCAGTTTAAACGGTTGTCCTTTATCTATGACTTCCATGTATGCCGGTGCAACCTTTTTATGCACACAATAGTTGCGCTCTATGCCCGCATGAACAAGCTGCGTCGCATAGACGGGTAATTGATAATCAAGGCTTATCGCCCCCACTGATTTCACATGGTCTGCATGATCGTGCGTAACTAAAATATGGTGAATTTGCGAAAGTGATAGTCCATTCTCTTTAAATGACCTTTTTAATAGCCTTATGCCTATTCCGGCATCAATCATCAAGCCGTCATTCTCTGTAAAAAGACAATAGCAGTTTCCACTGCTACCACTTCCCAAACAAATGAATTTTAACATGTTTGAAATATTTGGCACAAAAGTAAACAAAAGGCTTGACATGAACAAAGTTTTTGGTACCTTTGCATCAGACAGTGAACTCTCTTTATCGTTGGTTTGCACTGTTTGTACATCAATAGAACGTTTTTTCGGATGAAAATAAGATTGACAATTTCCCTCACGATAGCAGGCTGTGTGTTGATAGGCCTCTGCGCTTGTACAAACCATAAAAATGAAGAGCAACTCCGGGATACGGCCAGCGCTTTTGCCCAAACCTATTTCAACTGGCAATTCAACGATGCATTAGCTCATTGCACTCCATCTTCACAAAGATGGATTAGTTATGCGGCCTCACAGGTAAAACAAGATGACGTAGACAAGTTGCGAAGTGCTGAGCAAGGTGCCAGGTCGGAAATCAAGAAAATACATTATGAAGAGGGTGACTCGGTGGCTTCAGTAGTCATGAAGGTTGAAAACTTCTTGTCAATGGACTCGATAGGTACCGTGGGACATTTTGTTGAATCTGCCACCTACACACTGCAACTGGTACAACTTAATAAACAATGGAAAGTGAGGTTGACTGAACTACCCAGGCCTGATTCACCGCGTCATGATGATTAATCATGTTGATTTCAAATATAGTTTTTGACGGCTGTCGTAATGGGAATATGACAAAGTAATGGTCATCATGACGCAATTGTCGTAACATTTCATTCTGTTTGAGTGCATTGGGTACAATGCTATATCAGAAATTGTTATAAAATCCACCATTTTTGTCCTATATTTGAATAGTTTTAATGACATTCGTTTGCCCCGTTAAGATATTAAGCATAACTTTGCAGCCGAAAGGATTATGTTACAATGAAATTTTATCAAAACTTATTGGTTATCGCACTTTCATCCGTGTTCACTTCATGTTTCAAGGACGAACCCCTGAATGCAGAGTGTGATATTCTTGAAGCTTCTGTTTCGGTAAGCAAGCCAGAGGAGATGTTCTATCACCCTTCAGATAGCAAACTTCAAGTTCCTTACACGGACAGTACCATTATTTTCAATGTAAGACGTCATGCAGATTTGAACGCCATCGCTCCTCACTTCACATTGACGGATGGGGCAACCATCGTTCCGGCAAACGGTTCGGTGCAAAATTTCAGTAAAGGCTCTGTCGTCTATACGGTAACTTCTGAAGACAAGCAGTGGAACAGGCGCTATGCCGTTACCTTCTTGCCGGTTGTCCAGACGGTAAGTGACACCATTCGTTTTGACTTTGAACATTATGAGTTGGAGCAGAAAGAACTGAAATACTATAACTGGTATTATATAGGTGAAGACGGTCAACGGCACGACTATTGGGCAACGGGTAATCCAGGGTTTAGACTGAGCAGGGATTCGGCACCACCAGAGGGCTATCCCAGTGTTCCTGCGAAGGATGGTCACAGTGGGTCGTATGCCAAACTCACTACCCAAAGCACAGGCTTGTTAGGTTCCTTGGTTGGTAAGCCCCTGGCAGCAGGCAATTTGTATTTAGGTTCTTTCGATTTAGGAATGGCTATGCGTGACGCGATGAAAGCGACAAAGTTTGGTATTCCTTTTGATAAAAAGCCTATCAAGCTGGCGGGATGGTATCGGTATAAGCCAGGTAAAAAGTATCAAGACAAGAAACGAAAAATAGTTCCAAACCGCACTGACAGTGCCTCCATTTATGCTGTGTTTTATAGAAATGCTGACGAACAGGAAAATCCCGTGACGCTGTATGGGGATGATGTTTTGACGAACAAGCACATCTTGGCCATCGCCAAGTTGGCAGAAGTGAAGACTACTGACCAATGGACGCCTTTTGAAGTGGTTTTCGACTATACACAACAACCTGATGAAAGAATCTTGGCCAACCGCGGATACAGTTTAACCATAGTCTTCTCGTCCAGCGAAAAAGGAGCACAGTTTGAAGGAGCTATCGGCAGTGAGTTGTCTATTGATGAAGTAAGAATCATTTGTACAAAGGAGGAATAACGGCATGCGTAAGTATATATTAATCATATTGTGGATGGGATTCTTGTCGCTGAACAGCATGGCAGATTCTTTTCTGAAGGATGTAAAGCTCCAGGCTCGCATAGGATATAATCTGGGAGGAACCGCCCCCATCGGTTTACCTGCAACCGTTAGATCGCTTGAATCATACAAGTTGCATAATAATGTGACCATAGAACTCGATGCCCGTAAGACCATTGATGGTAAATGGGGTGCCCTGGTGGGCCTTCGGGCGGAGAACAAAGACATGGACGTGGATGCCAAGGTGAAGAACTATCACATGGAAATGATTCGCGGAGGCGAGTCATTGGAAGGGGTGTTCACAGGCTATGTGCAGACGCAGGTGCGACAATGGATGATAACTCTTCCCATACAAGCCACCTACGTCGTGAGCGACAAAATACAACTGCGCATGGGACCCTATATGTCGTACTTGCTTTCAAAAGACTTCGAAGGAAGCGTGTATGATGGCTACCTACGTGTAGGAGATCCAACGGGGCCCAGAATTGAGATGGGAAGCGATCCTGGAACAAGAGGAATCTATGACTTTTCTGAACACATGAGACGCTTTCAGGTTGGCATATCTGCTGGAATAGATTGTAATATTTACCGCCGTTTCGGTTTATATGCCGATTTGAATTGGGGACTCAACGGCATTTTCAAGCGTTCGTTCAAGACGATTGAACAGACACTTTATCCTGTATATGGAACGTTCGGCGTGATTTACAGAATCAGCAAACATTAGGAATACAAGAAGACATGAAGTTATGCTACACTGTTCAGCGTAGCTGTCGCCCTTCAACCTCCTTGTAGGGTACGATAGACACATGAATTGAATGCTTTGTCATATCAACAAAAAGAGCGAGCCTGGTATCGATATTTGACACTGGTGAAGATTTAAACTTTTAGATAATGAAAAAAATATCTATTATTTGCTTAATATTTCTGATAGTATTATCTTTATGTGCTACATCAAGGCCTCAAAAGAAAATAAAGAGTTCTCCTGAACAAAAATTCAAACTCTGGCTTAATGATACTGTTAAGCATATAAAAGGGAAATACAACATTAGTTATGACTCTACATCATTAACTATAACAGACAGCTTTTTATACATAATTAGGAAAGGGAAAACAACTTATAGTACCAATAAAGAAAATTCAGAAGCTATACAATATATGCTGAAAGAAGTTCATGAGCCTCCATATATTGATTACAGAGTCATAGCTGTTAGGCATGATGAGTTTACTCCATCAGAAATAGAAAACCTAAAATATGAGGCTTATACAGAGTTTTCTCTTATAAGGGTCATAGCAAAGAATATGATTATAAATTATAATGAAAATAGAGCTAGTATTAATAGTGCTTATATAATAAATAAACTAATAAAAGATACGACATTAGTTGAATTTAGCTATAAAGGAAACAAGATTGTAAAAAGATATTATAAAAGTAATCGAACTAAGAATAGATGACTTATGAGAATATTGACTCTTTATACACTATAGAGGTAAGTGGTAATGCTCCGAATCGGGAGTTGTCAAAATACACATCTGATTATCAATGTAATTTTTAAAAGATTAGGCGTAGAGGCAGAGATAGATTCTCTGCCTTTTGCTATTTTTGTAACCCAAAACAAAAAAAATGAATAAACAAGAACGCATCGGCACTTTGCACTCCAGATTGGAAGTGAAAAACTCAAGTTTTCAACACCAAACACGAGTTTTATAAAAGGATTGACTAATTTTGCACTTGCAGGTTGACTCTACGCCGGGCTCTTACTTTGTAGAAAGTTCCATTAAAATATTAGTATTTAATGAATAATATTTAATTATAATTAGTAACTTTGTCAGCTGTAGGAAATTTTTCAAAAAAATATAAATATGCTTACACTTAAACTCATCAGTGAAGAAACTGAACGTGTGATCAAAGGATTAGAAAAGAAACATTTTGAGGGAACAAGAGAAACTGTCAATCAGGTGCTCGCCATTGACAAGCTGCGTCGGGAGTCCCAACAAAAACTTGACAAGAACAAGCAACAAGCTAATTTGCTCGCCAAGAAGATAGGTGGGCTCATGAAAGATAAGCAATTGGATGAAGCCAATGAGGTGAAAGCGCAGGTTGCAAAGTTGAAAGAAGAAGCTAAAGGTCTTCAACAGTCAATGGAAACAGCTGAAAACGACCTCACTACCCTACTTTATACCATTCCTAACATTCCAAACGAAGATGTCCCAGAAGGTAAAGATGCATCAGACAACGTCGTTGTGAAAGAAGGAGGAGTGATACCTCAACTTGCTGAAGACGCATTGTGTCATTGGGACTTGTGTAAGAAGTTTAACCTCATAGATTTTGATCTGGGTGTTAAAATCACGGGTGCGGGCTTCCCCTTATACATTGGCAAAATGGCTCGTTTCCAACGAGCGCTCGAAGCATTTTTCCTTGAAGAGGCTCGTAAATCCGGCTATCTCGAGGTACAACCTCCATTTGTTGTGAATCAAGCATCTGGTTATGGCACAGGTCAGCTGCCTGACAAAGAAGGACAAATGTACCATGTACAGCTGGATGACCTGTATCTGATACCAACAGCAGAGGTTCCTGTGACGAACATTTTCCGTGACGAGATTCTCGATGAGAAAGATCTGCCAATCAAGCGCTGTGCTTATTCAGCTTGCTTCCGTCGTGAAGCAGGTTCGTATGGAAAAGATGTACGCGGACTCAATCGTTTGCATCAATTCGACAAAGTGGAGATTGTCCGAATTGACAAGCCAGAACATTCTTATGAATCTCTCAACGAAATGCTTGAACATGTAGAGGGATTATGCAAGAAACTGGAACTCCCCTATCATATCTTGAAATTATGTGGCGGTGACATGAGTTTCACGTCGTCGATATGCTACGATTTTGAAGTGTGGAGTGCAGCTCAGAAAAGATGGCTGGAGGTTTCGTCCGTATCAAACTTCGAAAGTTATCAAGCCAACCGCCTGAAATGTCGCTATCGCCATGCAGAAGATGGTAAGATAGAACTTTGTCACACCCTCAATGGTTCGGCATTGGCCTTGCCACGTATCGTTGCCAGCATCTTGGAAAACAATCAGACACCAGAAGGCATTCGAGTGCCGAAGGTACTTGTTCCCTACTGTGGATTCGAGATGATTGACGATCAAAATTTCTAAGGAGAAGACAGCCGTGATGAGAAATTTCAAATATAAACTCATCTCTTTTCTTCAGATCTTCTCCATGAACTGTGTTGCACAGCATGCAAAGGGAGTCACTACCATCAAACCGTATGGAGGAATGAGCTATGCGGCCATGTTCAACGGTGACCTTGATTGCAGGAACAGCATCATGGCTGGGCTGACATGGAGAAACGGCTGTTAAACATCTGTTTTCCTTAGACTATCAACTTGAACTATAACTATCTATTAAAACATACTATGAATAAAATTATCCGAAAAGAACAGTTCTCTGAGAAAGTTTTTCTCTTTGAAATTGAGGCTCCACTCATAGCTAAAAGCAGAAGAGCCGGCAATTTCGTCATCGTCCGTGTAGGTCACAAAGGCGAACGCATGCCACTGACCATCGCCGATGCAGACATCAAACGCGGAACCATCACATTGGTTGTGCAGAAAGTTGGTCTGTCCTCCATGAAGCTCTGCAATTTGAATGAAGGTGACTATGTTACTGATGTGGTAGGTCCCTTGGGCAATGCCACACACATTGAAAAGTTTGGCACCGTACTCTGTGCGGGTGGTGGCGTTGGCGTTGCCCCTATGCTCCCCATCATTAAAGCCTTGAAGGAAGCGGGTAACAGGGTGCTGTCGGTGTTGGCAGGACGGAGTAAAGACCTCATTATACTGGAAGATGAAGTAAGAGCGAATTCTGATGAAACAATCATCATGACCGATGATGGCAGCTATGGCGAGAAAGGTGTCGTAACGGTGGGCATGGAAAAATTGATAAAACAGGAACATATCGACAAGGCATTTGCCATCGGACCTCCCATCATGATGAAGTTTTGTTGTCTTCTTACACAAAAATATAACATACCTACAGATGTGTCTCTCAACACCATCATGGTTGACGGCACGGGCATGTGTGGTGCCTGTCGGTTAACGATTGGCGGCAAGACAAAATTCGTGTGTATCGATGGACCTGAATTTGATGGCGCATTGGTTGACTGGGATGAGATGTTCAAGCGCATGAACACATTTAAGGATGTTGAAAAAGATGAGGTAGAACATTTGCAAGATCACCTTAATGAGTTAGAAAGCACACAGGAGAAACATGCGTCCACCATTAAAATGGATGTAGAGCCGACACAAGAGGGTATTTCGACGTTAACCGATCGCAATGCTGAATGGAGAAAGGCATTACGGGATTCCATGAAGCCAAAAGAGCGGAAGAACATAGCTCGCGTGCAAATGCCAGAGTTAGATCCAGCATATCGGGCAACGACCAGGACGGAAGAGGTAAACTTAGGACTTACGAAAGAAATGGCCATGACAGAAGCCAAACGCTGTTTGGATTGTGCTAAACCTACCTGTGTGGAAGGTTGTCCGGTCAACATCAACATTCCTTCTTTTATCAAGAATATAGAGCGAGGACAATTCTTAGCAGCAGCCAAAGTGTTGAAGAATACCTCTGCCTTACCCGCAGTATGTGGCAGAGTTTGCCCGCAAGAGAAACAATGCGAAAGCAAATGTATTCATCTGAAGATGAACGAACCCGCTGTCGCCATTGGTTACCTGGAACGTTTTGCCGCTGATTATGAACGGGAAAGTGGAAACATGTCTATCCCTGATATGCAACCAGACAACGGTATCAAGGTGGCTGTGGTCGGTTCAGGGCCTGCAGGCTTGAGCTTCGCTGGGGATATGGCTAAGCGAGGATATCAGGTTCATGTGTTTGAGGCGCTGCATGAAATAGGTGGCGTGCTGAAATATGGAATTCCTGAGTTCCGCCTTCCTAATGCCATCGTTGACGTTGAAATAGAAAATCTCAAGAAAATGGGCGTTCATTTCTTAACCGACTGCATCATTGGTAAAACCATTTCTATTGAAGAACTCAAAGAAAAAGATTTCAAAGGCATCTTTGTGGGATCGGGTGCAGGACTTCCTAATTTTATGGGAATACCAGGAGAGAATGCCATTAACATCATGTCATCTAACGAATACCTGACCCGTATCAATCTTATGGATGCCGCCAATGTTAATGCTGACACACCCATCAATCTTGGACAGAAAGTGATGGTCGTTGGAGGTGGCAACACAGCCATGGACTCTTGTAGAACAGCCAAACGCTTAGGAGCTGATGTTACACTGGTCTACCGTCGCTCTGAAGCAGAAATGCCTGCCCGACTTGAAGAGGTTAAACATGCCAAAGAAGAAGGCATCCATTTCATGTGCTTGCATAACCCTATTGAATATCTCACGGATGAAAGAGGTGCCGTTAGCGCTGCCGTCTTACAAGTTATGCAATTGGGAGAACCTGATGCCAGTGGTCGTCGCAGCCCTGTGCCAGTCGAAGGACAAACGGTCACGCTTGAAGTAGATCAGGTTGTTGTGGCTGTCGGCGTATCTCCAAATCCTCTGGTACCAAAATCTATCCAGGGACTGGAACTTGGTCGCAAAAACACCATTGTCGTCAATGACCAGATGCAGTCCAGTAGATCTGAAATCTATGCAGGAGGCGACATCGTACGCGGAGGCGCAACGGTTATTTTAGCCATGGGTGATGGCAGAAGAGCTGCTGCAAATATGGATATGCAACTAAGAGCTGAAAAGTGATTGATAAAGAGGCAGCATGTAGGTTAAAACGACTTCTTTACAAGTCACTACATTTTTGCATTCTTTATGGCTATCTTCATAAATAAATTTGTATCTTTGTCAAAATGACAAATATGAAGTATACATTATATTTATTGATATTACTGCTTTTTTCACCTCTTCCCATGCTATCTCAAAAACATGGGAAGAGGTCAGTTCATCCGAATGTGACAAGAACAGAGAAGACACCTGCTGACAGATTATTTGAGGCGATGGTAGAAGGAACTGCTAAAGTCATGTTCGTCGACAGCATCGTGGTGGACAAGAAAAATTTCTTATCTAAAATACCCATGAGCAAGGAAGCCGGTACGGTTTCTGAGAAAAACGGGCAAACTTCATATACTAACGAGCTTGGCAACCACCGTATCTATGCCGATGGTGACACCATACGGGGATACCACCTGTATGCAACAGACCTTCTGGGAGATATCTGGAGTAAACCAAAGCAATTAGTGGAATTGGACAAAGAGGTAGACGATGCCAACTACCCTTTTCTGCTTTCTGACGGTATGACCTTATTCTTTTCCGGTCAAGGCGAAAAGAGTTTAGGAGGCTATGACATCTTCATGACATTGTTTAACAGTGAAGACGGAACTTTTTATAAACCAGAGAATTATGGACTGCCATTCAACTCTACTGAGAACGATTATTTCTTGGCCATTGATGACATGTATGCATTGGGTTGGTTAGTTAGTGACCGGTATCAACCAAAAGATAAAGTTTGCATCTATACATTCGTTCCAACCAATCCGCGCCTTAACTTCAGTCAAGATAATCTTAAAGATGAGCAGCTTAAGTCTTTTGCCAAGTTGACGAGTATTAAAGATACATGGGCTTTTGGAGACAGAGAAGCCGCACTGAATAGATTGAAAAGTTTGAAGCAAAACAATCATCAAGCAAATTCAAAACCAGGTTTCCTGTTCCCAATTAATGACAAGACTGTTTATACAAAGATAGATGATTTCAAAAGCAACAAGACAAAAGAATTATACGCTCAATTGACCGAAATGAAAGCGCAATTGGCACAGAACGAGAAAACGTTGGCCAAGATGAGAGCCGATTATAGCAGAGCGTCCATATCCAATCAACAAGGAATGAGAGCTAATTTGCTGAAAGCAGAAGAAACCATACAGCAACAAAGAAAAGATGTGCAGACCTTTGAAAAGTCAGTAAGAAACGAAGAGAACAAATTGTTAACCAACTAAATCCCTACAATGATGGAAAAAAAATATTTTGCAG
>CAMQBP010000052.1 GCA_946999025.1 uncultured Prevotella sp.
TTGCCGACGTAGAATGGAATTAGTCCTAACAGCACGTCACGCAAAGTGTTGTTCAGCACTGCCAAGGTGAGCGGAATTGAATGCAGTTTGAACATGGCGAAGTAGACATGTGTTAAGCCAAAAAAGGCGGTCACGGCATCACCTATACCTCCTGGAACCAGTCCAGCGACACCATCAAGGTAGTATTTGTCCAGATAGGTGGTGATGTATTTCATCGACTGGTATAGCTTGCTGTTCATCAATTGTCCTTTTCTTTCTGGTGAGCTCATTGTTCGTTCAGTATTAATTGTTTTGTTTTTGTTCTTCCGAGAGGTCAGCTATGGCTTGGATGTTGCGCATCAGTCCCTCGTATTTTGCTCGTTTTACCGCACTTTTTTTGAACAACTCACGGTAGTCATCTTCTGAAAGTTGCATCCACTTGTCGCGTGTCATGGACAAGAACTCTGGCTTCGGTTGCAACTCTGGTGTGTTGTTGGGTATGGAGAAGCGGTTCCATGGACATGCTTGCTGGCAATGATCGCAGCCGTAAATGGTATTTCCCATCTTCTCGGCGATGTCTTTTGAGATGTCTCCACGATTCTCTATGGTTTGATAGGAGAGGCATCTGTTGGCGTCGAGCGGTCCGTCTTTGGTGATGGCGCCAGTGGGGCAGGCATCAATGCACGCATGACAATTGCCACAATGGCTGTGCATGGGTTCATCGTAGTCTAACTCAATGGTTAAGAATAGTTCGCCAAGGAAGAACATGCTCCCAGCTTTTGGGATAATCAGTTGGTGGTTACGGCCAATCCAACCCAGTCCTGCACGAGTGGCCCAATAACGCTCCAGCACAGGCGCAGAGTCACAGAAAACCCGAAAATGGACCTCGTTATCCTCCTTTTTCGGTTCATCCTGCATGCGCAACTCCTTGAAATCAAATTTCAATGCCAGCTGTCTTAGCTTTTTCTTGACAATGTCGTGATAGTCTTCGCCGTAGGCATACGCCGCAAACTGCAGCTGATCGGATGGAATGTACTGTGCCGGTGTATAGTTCATGGCAACCGATACGATACTTCTCACGCCCTTCATGAGCAGCCGAGGGTCCAGCCTCATGTCGGTATGGTTGCGCATGTAGTCCATGTCAGCCTGCAGTCCCTCGTCAATCCACTGCCTTACATGTCGGGCATTGATGTCGTCAACGGCTTCAGCGCGTGCTATTCCGCAAGCAAAAAAGCCGAGGTTTAATGCCTCAGCCTTCAGCTCACTCGAAAGTCTTGAATTCATATCCTTGTTCTTTCAGCCATCTCAATGCCTCTGGTAGGGCGTATCGTAGCTTGTCGATGCTCTTCGTCGAATCGTGAAAAGTAATGATGGAGCCGTTGCGGGCATATCGCTTCACGTTGTTCAGTACATCCTCTGCCGTCATCCATTTGGAGTAATCGCGTGTCACGAGGTCCCACATCACGATTTGATAGCGTCTGGACAACCACCAATATACCGACCACCGCATCCATCCATGGGGCGGGCGGAAAAGGTGAGCGTGTATCAGTTCGTTGGCTTTCTGGATGTTGATACCATAGGTCAGCGCCCAATGTTTGAGCGACCCCATGTGGTTGAAGGTGTGATTGCCCACCTGATGGCCTTCCTCTACGATGCGGTTGTATAGGTCGTGATAGCGTAGTACGTTCTCGCCCACCATGAAGAAGGTGGCTTTGGCATCGTACTCAGCCAGCGTGTCGAGGATGAAAGGCGTTGAATCGGGTATCGGACCGTCGTCGAAAGTCAGATAGACCGAACGGTCGTTCCTATCCATGCGCCACAAGGCATTGGGGTATAGCCACCGTAACCATTTGGCTGGTTGCTCTATGAACATGCTTTATTTACTTTTTTTCTTTAAAAATTGATGCCGGGGACAAACTTGTCTGGCTGACATGCTTGTGCCTCGGCATCAACATTTATTATGAATCACTCTGATGTGCGACCGCCTTTTCGCGCATACAAGTTGTATCGTTTGTTCAATTCGTCCATTTGCTTCTTGGCCCATGCGTCGTCGAAGAGCGAAGTAACCTTGTTCACTTCCATCATGAGTTGAAAGTAGAGCATGCATTCTTCTTGTGACGCAAGGAACTTAGAGCCATCCAAATTCAGGTACCAGTCTGCATATTGCGTATGGTCTTTCCATAATTTTTGAAGGATATGCTTGGCCTTGGCTTTCTGGCCCAGCAGCACATAGGCGCGCGCCATGTCCAGTGAGCCACTCTTCCAGCTTATCGGTACATTGTATTCCGGTATCACGCGTTCTGCCTTGGCCAATGCCTTCGCGGCCTTGTCGGTCTTGCCTTCCTTGAGTAGTTCTGTGACTAACTGTGCGAATAGGCGTCGGTGTGTCACGCACATGCCCATGGTGGTTTCGTCGATGTAGAGGCCTTTCTTCTCCAATCCGCCGTACTTGTAGCGGTTCATGAGGTTGTTGTAGGCCTTTTCGGTGTCGAAGTTCTTCACGCCGGGCTTGTTGGTGGTGAAAGGTGTGATGCGGTTCACCAGTCCCTCGCTCACGAAGTTGTCGCCCAGGTTCATGTAATATCTGGCGGCAACGGTTGTGGCGACGTAGATAGGTCGTGTCCATCCGCATTCAGCAATCATCTCCAGCATCATCATGTTACCCTTGTACAGGGCACGCTTGCCAGCCAGTGAGATTACCATCTTGTCGGGGATGGTGTCGGATGCCATCATCATACCGCTCTTCCTCACGGCCTCTTTGTCGATGGTTACATATACCGTGTCGGTTGGGATAACGTGTCTGTCCTCGTCTTTCGATCGCATCCAGTACTTGATGATGTTCTTTAGTTCGAACGGCTCATCGCCGAATTGTTTCTTGGCCTCTTCGGGATAATCCCTATAGTATTGCTCCAGCTCTTTCTTCAACTCGCTCTGGATGGGCACAACCTCGTTGGTTCCTGAGCAATAGTCCAATCTTGGCCAGCTGATAGGTACAGATGGCGAGTCGTAGGCTGGCCGCTTCATCTGATCAATGTACCAGTCGGTCTGTAGATAGCTCAGGTTGCATACCCTGGCATCAGTCCGCACACCCTCTACATCCTGGTTGTACCACAGTGGGAAGGTGTCGTTGTCGCCGTTGGTGAAGAGTATTGGGTAGCCTTTATCCTGCAAGGTCATCAGGTAGTTCTGCCCGAAGTCTCGGCAGGTGTATCGCCCACTTCGGTCGTGATCGTCCCAATTTTGACTGGCCATCTGCACTGGTACCAACAAACAGGCTATGCCCGCTATGGCGGCCAGAACCGACTCGTTGAATTTATTGAGATACTTCTTCAGCAGGTCGATGATGGCTGCCACGCCGATGCCACACCAGATAGCGAAGGCGTAGAACGATCCCGCATAGGCGTAGTCACGTTCGCGAGGCTGCAACGGTGTCTGGTTCAGATAGATCACGATAGCCAATCCTGTCATGAAGAACAGGAAGAATACCACCCAGAACTGACGGATGCCTCGCTTGCCACGCCATGCCTGCCAGAACAATCCGATGACTCCCAGCAGCAGTGGTAGCATGTAGTACACGTTGTGTCCCTTGTCGTTCTTCAGCTCGTCGGGCAGCTTGCTCTGGTCGCCCAGTCGTGGATTGTCAATCAATGGAATGCCCGAAATCCAGTTGCCGTGTTCCAGTTCGCCGTTGCCCTGTATGCCATTCTGGCGACCAGCGAAGTTCCACATGAAGTATCGCCAATACATAAAGTTGCACTGGTAGCTCAAGAAGAAGCGCAGATTCTCCCATTGCGTTGGCACCTTCACCATGATGTTTTCACCACAGCGGTCGTATGGTACCTGCGTACCGTCTACTCCGCCCATCCAACTCTCGTAGGCCGTGGCGTGGTCTGACGAGTGCATGCGCGGGAAGAGCATGTTCTGTGCGTAGATGCATTTGGAGTTGTGCGTAACAACGAAGTACGAGTCTTTCTCGTCCTTGCTTGCCTTTTCCTTCCGTGCGTATATGGGTTCGCCCTCGTTCATGCTGGGTATGCACTGGTTGCCCTGCACATCAAGCTTTACTTGGGAGGTATATGCCTGTCCATAGAGTAGCGGACGGTCGCCATATTGGTCTCTACTCAAGTATTTTCCCAATGTGAAAATATCCTCAGGTGAGTTCTGATCCATCGGAGGGTTGGCCGCCGAGCGTATCACAATGAGTGCATAGCTCGAGTAACCTATCATGAGCATCAGCAGTCCCAGCAGCACAGTGTTCTTGATGCGCGCACTGATGAGCGGCACTCGCTTCTTCTCAACCTTGTTTGTATAGTTGAGTACGAACCACAGCAGGGCCAACACTACCACGCCGATGCACACCGCGCTCCAGCCATAGCCGTAGAACGGGATGCCCAACATGGCCACCGACAGCATGAAAGCAATATTCATGCGGCGGTTGCTTTGTCCCACATAGCTCTCGTAGATAGCCCACACCACGGTGGCTACCAGCAGCAGGACGTACACGATGGTACCTGTGTTGAACGGCATGCCGAGCGTGTTGACAAAGAAAAGCTCGAACCATCCGCCCACGGTGATAATGCCTGGGATGAGGCCGTACAATACGCCGGCCACTACGACAAACGATACAAGCAGGGCAATGAGTGAGCCCTTGACCTCGATGTCGGGGAACTTGCGGTACACAAACACCAGCACAATGGCCGGGATGCACAGCAGGTTGAGCAGGTGCACGCCGATGGAGAGCCCCGTCATGTAGGCGATGAGCAGCAGCCAACGGTCGCTGTGAGGTTCGTCGGCATGGTCCTCCCATTTCAAGATGAGCCAGAATACTACAGCTGTGAATGCCGATGAGTAGGCATACACCTCGCCCTCGACGGCCGAAAACCACGCCGTATCGCTGAAACAGTAAATCAAGGCTCCCACCATGCCCGATGCCTCGATGGCGATGAGTTTACCCAGTGACAGGCTGTCCCAGTCTTTCAGGATAAGTCTGCGCGTGAGGTGCGTGATGGTCCAAAACAGAAACATCACCGTGACGGCTGCCAGTAGCGCGCTCATGATGTTGACCATGAGGGCCACCTTAGAAGGATCGCTCACAAACTGCGTGAAGAGATTGGCCGTAAGCATGAAGAATGGTGCCCCCGGCGGATGCCCTACTTCCAGTTTGTACCCTGTGGCGATGAACTCTGGACAGTCCCAGAAGCTGGCTGTCGGCTCTACAGTAAGACAGTAGGTGATGGCAGCCACGAGGAAGGCAACCCATCCAACCACATTGTCTACTAATCTGAATTGTTTCATTGATATAATGATGAATAATAATTTTACATTCTATTGATAGGCTGTACTGTCTTTGCTTGTTATATTATTTGTAGGCAAAAAAACTCATTGCTGGTCAACGTAACAACCTATGATTTGCAAAGGTACGCAAAAACTATTAAAACAAGCGGAGTGAAAGACTTAAAAAATGTGACATCGGCATTTATGAAAAGATTGGAGGACATGGCCGTCCGATGAACAGCCTTTTACCTTTATTCGGACTTTTCGCTGGCCAGTTTATCCTTTCTCTCTATGGCTTCCTTTGCTTTTTGTTTCAATCGTGCGATGCGTTCCAGGGCATGACGACGAGTATGGATAATTTGATAGCGGTAAACCAGACAGGTCAGAATGAAATAGGCCAGTACCTGAACCCACAAAACTTGATATTCTGTTTTGATGTCAGCCAACGTGGCTCCCATGCCATTGATGCGCAAAAATCCTCTGGTGCCGAAGGTAGATGGGAACAGATAGGACACACCTTGCCAGATTCCAGGTATATTGTGTTGGGGCCACGAAATGCCTGTCATGAATATTAGGGGAATGGATGTAAAGACAACCAGCAGGATGACGTTCTCGCGATAGCGAACCATACACGATAAGGCCATGCCGAAAAAGATGCAAGCCAGGATGTATGGAACGAGCAGGCCCACCAATGCAGAACCAGATACGAGGGAAGAATAGCCGAAAAGCTTGGGTACAACCAATGCAAGGTAAGCTCCAATGACTGCATAGAGCATGAAATAGGCCATGGATTTGCCCATGACGATGCGGAATATGCCATTGTAATGCCGGCTGATGGGCACGAGGTCTTTGTAGCGATTGTTCTCTCTGGCCGTTCCAGCAGCCAGTCCGATACCCAATAACAGCGTTTGCTGAATAATCATCATCAGCACGCCAGGGATGAGCGCATTGCCATATCCACCCGTCGAATTGAAAATCTGAACCTCGTCTACGGCCAGAGGTTGTGCCGTAATCTCATCATCTCGGTTGGTATATCCGCCCGCCTGTTGCAGCTGCAGCTTGGTGTTCAGCATTCCGGCCACTTCCTGTGTGCTTTGATAAATGGCTTTGTAGGTGAGCATCAGGCTCATGTCGCAGTACACGCCGACGTGAGATTGCTGCCCTCGATATAGTTTGTTCGAGAAATCAGCAGGGAAGTACAAGATGCCATGAACCACTTGTCGGGCCACCAGTTCACGTGCATCGTCCAAACTGTTGACATGGTAAGTTACCTTGGTGCCGGGCGAAGCGTCTATCGAACGAATGAACTGACGGCTAAGTTGTGATTTGGAGAAGTCAACAACAGCAACCGGCACCTCGCGTGTCACTTCGTTCGTGTAAGCCCAAGAATAGAGGAGAGGATAGAGGAGTGGCACCAAGATGCAAAAAATAAGCACGCCTTCATCGGTTATGGAAGAGCGTATCTCCTTGACCCAGATATAACACATATCCTGGATGCCTTCTTTGATTCTCTGGAAGAAACTTTCGTTCATGTTTGCTTGTTTCTTGTCTTCTAACTCGATTCGGTCGCTTTGTTTGTCTTACGTCCTGTTAAGGTATATATACATAGGTGAGCATAGCTCGCTTGATGTTGCGAAGAGTGAATACTGGCAGTACGATGAAAATGCACAGTGCCAGGAGATTGAACCAAGCATCTGTCAGCGGAAAACCGTTAAAGATGCACAGTTGGTAAACCATGTAGTAGTGCCTGAGTGGGAAAAGTTGTGCCATCGCCTCGATCATCGGGCTCATAGAGAACACAGGGTACGTGGCACCGCTGGCCGTAAACCCCAGTACGGCCCATAGTGAACATACACTCATGGACATGCGCAGAGAGGGTATCAAACCGAAAGCGAAGATGCCAAAGCCTTGTCCAGCCAGCACTGTGAGCAGTCCGAGCAATAGGATGGGAAAGATACCGCCTGGGTGTGGAAAGCCCAGCACATAGTAGATGTAGAATTCAAAGCCGTAGAAAATGGTTAGGAAGATGATGGTTTGCGGCAGCATCTTACCTGCCATGGCCACATAAATGTTGTTGTCGGCCATAGACAGCCATTTCTTTGATTCTTTAAACTTGAGTTCGGTGCCGATGGAGTAGGCCGAGATGAGAAACATGAAAATGAGCAACACCCCTGGAATCATGGTCGTGGAGAGGTACACATTGTAGTTGGCCAATGGATTATTAATCATGTGCAGGTCGATGGCAATGGGCTGCAGAAACGTTCTAACCTCGTCGTTGGTCTTACCCATGGCTGATAATTTCGCGGAAGCAACACCTGCCGAACCGAGCGTCGCAATGGTTTTCATGTCCTTGTAGAGCATGGAACCAGACATGAGCGACACACTGCTGTAGTAAAAGGATATTTTTGGCTGGCGTGCACTGGTGAGGTCGCTGGTCATGCCTTTCGGAATGAGCAGGAAAGCGTAAATCTCGTTGCGCTGGATAGCCTCTCGAGCATCGTTCATGTTGGGATAATGTGCCACGACATGGGTCGTCTGGAACGCGTCCAGATTGCGAATCAGCTTGCGCGAGGTGGCCGAGTTGTCCTGGTCAACCACACCGACAGGCATCTCCACGGGTTGGCCTTCGTTCATCAAGGAGGTAAAAAAGATGATGACCAGGATGGGGAATATCACCATGCAAAATCCGTAGATGGGATTGTGTATCAATATTCCACATTCGCGAAAGGCAATCTGTACTATTTTTTTTATCATGTAACTACGTGATGCATCCAATACGCTGGACGGTTGTGGTGAAGAACGATGGGCAGGCATTGCGATTTTCAGGAAGGCCTGATTGGGCCGCCATCAACTGGAACCAAACACCTATCGGCTCGGAATACCTGGCTTATGACTCCCGGATGATGAGCGACATTCCTGGACGAAGACCCTCTAATTTTTGGATAGGACGTGCTTTCACCTCAAATGTTTTCAAGTCGTATTGTCCATTAGTCTTGGTGGCTTTCCACACAGCGTATGACCCTTGATCTTTGATATAGAACACTTTCATGTTGATTTCTTTGTTGAAAGCCGGTGCGTAAGCCTTGAAAGTATCACCCACCTTCATGCCCTTGAGCTGGTCTTCGCGAATATTGAAGGTTCCCCAAATGTCTTTCATGATGGAAATGCTCATGATGGGCGATCCGGTTCCCACCAGTTCGCCAACCTTCGGGTATACACTACTGATTTCACCTTCGACGTTGGATACCTGAACGGTTTCTCTCAATAACGACCGAACCACATTGGCGGCTCCCGCAGCTGCTTGAGCCTGTTTCTTCGCAGCGCGTTTCTCTTCTTCGCGAGCACCGTTCTTAGCCATGTCATATTGGCTCTTGGCCGCCTTTACTTGTGCTTCGCGAGCCTTGTAGCCGGCAAAGGCTTCGTCACGCTTCTGCGCGCTCAGCACCCCCTGGTCATAGAGGTTTTGCACGCGTTCGTACGATTTCTGGGCAATGTCTGCTGCCGCTAAAGCCTGTTGCCACAATTGATAAGCAGCTTGAATTTGTTCTTTTCTGGCTCCTTTGTCTGCCATGTCGCTCATGGCGGCGGCAGCCTGTTGTTGGGCTTCGGCGGCCTTTTCCTGCGCATTCACCTCGGGAGCTTCCAGGATGGCCAGCGTGTCGCCCACCCGGACGTAATCACCTTCCTTGACTCTTAATTCCAAGATGCGCCCAGGCAGTTTGCTTGAAACGCGGTATTCTGACACTTCAATCTCGCCTTGAACGATCTCTGGCGTCTTTCCCAAGGTGAAAAAACCGATGATGGCCACGAGAATGACAACTGTAGCGAATCCGATGATCGCCAGTAAAATGTTGTTATGTTGTGATTTTGCCGACATGATATTTATTATTGTAAGATGCCAAGTGCCTTGTTGAGGTTTACTTGGGCTAATTTAACTTCTACTTCTGCTTCTATTTTTTGGCTTTGGGCTTTCTGCCAGGCTGTTTGAGCTGCCATGACCTCCGTTGATTCCATGACCCCTTCTTTAAATCCTAAGTTGGCACTGCGCAGGTTTTCTTCGGCGCTTGAGATATTCTTTAAGGCCATGGCCAGTTTTTTGTTGGCCTCTTTCACCTTGAATCTGCTTTGTGCAATTTGTAGTTCTATCTTTTCTTGTGCGTCGCTCATGGTGAGCTCGGCGATGCTGGTGGCCGTCTTGGTGGCACGCACTTTATAGGCACCCTCAAACCAATTCCATACCGGCACCTGAACAATGAGTCCCACATTCCATGCACCCGAGAACTTTCTCTGGAAGCCATTGAACATATTTGGATTTGAGATGAAGTAGCCACCTGTGAGTGCCACGTGGGGCAGATAGGCAGCGCGGATGAGCCGAGTGTTCTGTTTGCTGATGTCAACAGCGTTTTGCAGCAGGCGCAATTCCGGTCGTGTAGTGGTGATATCAATCGCCTGATTGACCTCACTGGTCACTCCTGGGGACAGCAACTCGGCATTTTCGTCAGCCAATTGGATGTTCTCGTCCAAGGGTAGTCCGCACAATTGACAGAGCAGCATCTTGGCGAGGGCAACTCCGTTTTCGGCCTGTGTCACCTGCATGTCAGCCTCGTTCACTTTCACGTCTACTTTCAAACCATCTGCTCGCGTGGCCACACCTTGCTCAATCATTTTATGAACGTCAGAGCTGAGCTTCTTGACGAGATTCTGATAGCTGTTGGCCAGTTTTTGCTTTTGTCTCAATGACACCACCAGCCAGTAAGCGTGATCGATGTCGTAAAGCGTGGTTTGTGTACGTCGCGACAGGTCGTTGGCAGCCATCTGTTCGTTGATGTCTGCAATGTTGTTGGCTGCGATGATGGCTCCTCCCATGTAGATGGGCTGCTTAACCATCACCGTTCCTGCCCATACTTGCCGGGTGTCTGTCTTCAAAGCTTCATTGATGCTGTTGCCGATGGCATTTCCGGCTTGGCTGATGGTGGCCCCCAGGTTTTGCATCATAGAGCCCAGTTGTTGTGCCATTTGTGGGGAGAGAACCCCTTGTTGTACCAATCCGCCAATCATGGTGGATAAATTGGCTCCCAAGCCGTTACTGAAGTTGGTGCCTAAGTTGGCAAATCCAGCTTTCTGTTGGTCGTTGAGTAGTGAAATTTCCTTACTGATAAATTGATATCCACCTATCGCGTCGACTTTCGGCAGATATTTTGTTCTCAGGGATTTTCGCGTGTTCCTGGCCACGTCTTGTTGGAGCTTGGCTACATTCAGCTGCTTGTTGTTGCGCAGGGCCATGGCCCGACAACTGTC
>CAMQBP010000053.1 GCA_946999025.1 uncultured Prevotella sp.
GCGAGTACAACAACGAGCAGCAGATAGGCAACGAGATAGAGAGCGGAAAGGCTGTCTATGGTGCGCTCCAGCACAACGACTACGACGAGGCTGCCAAGCAGTACCTTATGCTCGTAGCAAAGAAGGCTGAGGATGGCGACATCAAGGAGGCTATGCAACAAGCAAAGCGTTTCCTCGACATCCTGGTGTGCGACGAGCACCTCTACGGAACCATCAAGAGTGTACCGGAGTGTCTGCTTCACGCAAGCCATTGGGCACCAAAGTTCCTTGCAGGTTTACTCAGCCTCTACGCAGAGAAGTACGAAGATGCATTGGCTTGTATAGAAGAGGTGCTAGCAAAGCATCAATGCCCCGAAGCCATGTACATCAAGTCGCGTGCTTTGGCAAAACTTGAACGCTACAAGGAAGCAGATGAGACCAACTGCCAGCTGGCTAACGTGTTCGAGATGGCAACACCCGATGCAAAGGTTCTCTTCATGATAGCCATGCTCAACGAGATGCACATCGGCGATCCAGGGCTTGACCTGATGCGCAAACTCGTAGAGGCACGTCCGAAGTACGACCTTGGCATCCTTGCCTTGCGTACGCTGATGCAATGCCATAACCTGAAGTTGGACAAACAGTCGGACAACAACTGCGAGTTGGTGGATCTCTTTAACTCTGATGCTACAGAAGAAGAGTTTCTTGCACAGCTGAAGGTGTGTCGTGAGAAGGCGCAAAAGTCAATTGCTTACCTGATTCGCAGAATCAAGAAGCAGGAGTTCAACGAGGAGCAACCTATCGCGGAATGATAGGTGGCTCTTCACAAAACAACAACCAAGCAAAAAAAGGATGAAAACATTTACAGCAAAACTGAGAAACATAGAACAGGTGAAGTTCCCTATCGTGAAGGCAGCATTCAAGGGAAAGGATGGAAACGTGTACATTGGAGCAATGATTGTTGATACAGGTTCGGTACATTGCATACTCAACAAGTCGGTCTTACCATTGATAGATGAGTCGTGCGTCATAGAAGGAAAGACCATGAACATACATTCTGTTCAGGGAAAAGGTGTAAAGTGCCAGGGGATATCATTCAACTTCAAGATGGGGAATGGTGAGTTTGCGGACACATTCTACGTAAACGAAACTATTGACTTTAATGCCATGTTCGATGGCGTACTGATCGGTATCATCGGTCATGAGTTTCTGCGAAAGAACAAACTTGTGCTTGACTATAATAAGGAAGAACTGTGCTATTCTGATGGCAAGTTAGCAGAAGACGTGAACGATTACGAGTTCTTCTTTCCTATGGAGTTCGGATTGAAGAAGTACAATCTGCCGATTGTGGGCATTGCAAGTGGAGAGAAAGAGTACATACTTGTAGCTGACTCTGGAGCAAATAGTACAATCATGACAAAGCATGTGGTGGAGGATGCTGGCATCTGCAAGGAAATATTGTCTAATGAAGGTGATGTAACTTGCTTCACCAACGAGACCATGAATACAGATTTCTGCCATGTGAAGTTGAGTCTTGTGAGTGTGGGTGGAACAACCAAGGAGCCAAAGCTGTTTGTCGGAGAGGATATTGTGCAGACAATCTCTGACTATGAATACCTGATGGATGGATTAAAAGATCCAGAGGGAAATGATGTGCCACCAATATGCGGATTGCTTTCATCGGTATTCATGCACAGGAACAAATGGGTACTGGACTTTGGTGTAGGGCTAATGTATAAAGCGGCTGCATAAGGGGAAGCTATACTCAAAAAGTAGATTAGATATACTACAATTAATGGTTCCAAATCGAGAGGTACCAATAGAGTCGAAAGTTCTTTTCCACTTTCGCAAACAAAATAGTACCTTTGCACAGTCATTACAACAAAAGCGTTCTTTGAGATATTGAGATACACATCTAACTACTGTACTAAGTTACTGAAGTATAGGAAGTTGATATTTTGATCGTGCTACTTTACTTATATTTATTATACACCCTAGACCTGAATCGGAGCCCAGACTCGGGATCTTGTAGGACTTGTTTCTTATCGAGATACAAAGGCTCTATCACGAAACTTCGAAAAAACAATGAAGAAGACAGTGAAACCAAGCGCAATCAATGGTGGTTCTGCTGCAAGCAGTGCCCAGTCAACAAACTCATACATGCAGTACACTCAGTACCGTAACAAACAAGGTCACGGATGGGCTGCAGAAGATGCTAACGCAATGTCAGACCGCCTATCTGGAAAGGTGGTTGATCAGGTTGGTACAAACAACAGCTGTAACGGAGCAGACCGTATAGTCGGTGGAGTGGAGATACAGGCAAAATATTGTGCTTCAGCACAGGAGTCTGTCAACGCAGCCTTCCACGACTGCAAGTATCGCTACGACGGCATGAAACTCGAGGTACCAAAAGACCAGTACGACGAAGCAGTCAAGCTGATGGCTACCAAGATCCGTGATGGCCAGGTTCCAGGAATTACAGATCCTGCTGCGGCAAAGGATATGGTTCTCAAAGGTAGCTGCACCTACAAAGAGGCCAGAAACATTGCAAAGGCAGGCAACATCGACTCAATAAAGTTTGATGTGAAGACGCAGTCTGTTACATGTGTGCTAACCTGCGGCATGTCATTCGCTCTAACTTACGCCAACAGTGTTCACAGTGGTAAAACCCACAAGCAAGCACTGAAGGATGCTTCAACGCAGGCCGCAAAGAGTGGAACAACAGCAATGGTTGTAGGCGTAGGCACACAGCAGCTACTTCGAACTTCTGTAGGTCGGAGCATGGCAGCATCAGCAACACATTCATCACGTGCAGTTGTAAATGCAGCATGCAAGACACAGGTTGGCCAACAGATTGTTGAGAAAACCGCATCAGCTCTCGTCGGCAGACAGGTTGTAGGTCAAGCAGCAAAGAACGTACTCACCAAAGGCATGCGAACAAATATGGTGACTGGCGGAGTGATGCTTGCTGCTCAGACAATACCTGATGCAGTAAAGGTTTGCCAAGGCAAGATGTCTGGTGGACAGTTCTGCGAAAATGTTGCAAGTAACACTGCTGGTCTTGGTGGAGGATATGCCGGAGCAACAGCTGGTGCAGCTATTGGTACCGCTATCTTCCCTGGTGTTGGCACAGTCATTGGCGGCATCATCGGTGGTGTTGGCGGTGGTATTGCAGGTTCAAGTGTTGTCAGGGGCATATGCTCTTGGTTTCACTAAAGCACAATGTGGAAGAGTGCTTCACTCTCTCTCCCCATACAAAAAGAAGCGCAGGCTTATTCCTGTATCACCTCAAAAACAACAAGCCATGATAGTTTGCCCTAAACCAACATTTGGTGGTCACCCGGTACTTACTCTCGCTGCTACTGCCGTTGTCTTTGCTGCAAAAGTCTTCTTTGACAAGAAGCAGAAACAACGTGCTAAAGCGAAGTAACACCTTACAGAGGGACCACACTACTAGAACTCCTTGTTAGCAAGGTTGTTAAACTCTCTTGTCAGTTGTGCATGGTCATCACGAGTCCAACCAAGTGTTTCGCCAAAAGTTGGACAAAGTTCAAAACGGAGAGCATTATTACCCATAGGGCGACCACAAGTATGCTTCTTGTAGTTGATACGATGCTGACTGAACTCAGCAAAGATGTCGCTTGCTTCGAGATTTACCATCATGATAGGATTTGAGAGAAGGCCATGGGAAGTGATGAACTCCGCACGATCCTTGGTGATGGCATACTCCATGAGAGCTGCCTCATGCGAAACTGCTTTACCATTTGTCGTCATAATTATGCTGTTTTAGGAAATCATAGATGAAGTTATACACACGATTGACTGCTGATGACCAGATACGCTGGACACCCAAAGAGAGGATGTACTTCTTGCGCTGTTCATCAGTCATGTTCTTGGTGGCTGCCTCCACAGCTGATGTAAAGCGAACAATGTCTTTACGGGCAGCTCCACACCGGCAATCAACTGACGCTCTTCATCAGTTAGTGCCACACCAATATCCTTGCCCTGAAGTTTCTTTCGACAGTAAGCAGAGACGTTCTTCAGAGGACTTTGCATTGCCTTCTCAAGGATGTCATTATACTCATCCTCGGTCACACGAATACGGATTATGTGTGACTTGTTAGGCTCTTTCGGAGCCTTGTCGTATTTACGTTTTTTCTTCATGAGAAATGTTTTTAATAAGTGAGAATCAAGATAAAAGTATAAGAGGTATATGAAAGACTGCGAGCCTGCGAGTAGGGCAAGACGTTTTTGCGAGTACAAAGAATGTGCTGCATTTCGTACCACAAAAACATTTCTTGCTCCTGCTAAAAACGTCCTGTTTCAGTCTTCAACAAGCATCACTTCCTTATCAGGATATTGGCTGAGAAGTTGTTCTCCAAAGAGACACAGCTTCATATTGAAGTCCGGTAGCTTAAGCATGGAATGAACCCAGTTGACATGGTCGAATGGTTCCTTGATACGATGACCTGTCTTAGGATTATATCCCATAACCTTACCAGTACGAAGATTACCATTGATGTCTGTTCGCCAGAATACCGTTGCTCCGCCCCAACGCTTGGAGGTGCCCACATTATAGAGTCGGAAGATACGCTTGGTTTCCTCAGTGCCAAACTTTGAAGCAAGAAAGGTGAAGAGAGAATTGATGTGGTAGCATCCCATAGAAGGGGAAAACAGGGCAGAGTCGATGAACGAAGGTGGCAGACGAGCAGGTGGCTGTAGGCATGACTATCAGACAGTGAGTGGGACGAAGGAACCGAAGAAGTACCTACATTGGGAATATGGTAGTCCTTTGATTCCTTGAAGTACTCGTCTTTGAGTTCTGGATGATCAGCGAAGTACTGACGTGGTGGATAATGGTGACCACATGAGTTAGCATGATCACATAGGCATACATCATCAGGAAATTTAATCTTACCCTCAGTATCAATGTAGCGAACAGTACAACGCTTGCCACCACACGAAGGACAGGTGATCTTACTACCTGGAGTGTATTTCTGAAGTTTGAAACGATAATCTTCCATAGAATTTTGAATAGATTTGTTCTTATGAGTATTCGTGATGCAACACGAACATATAGATGCACTCGTGCACTGATGCACCTAGGTGTCATAATGACTTGTTTCTCTGTAAGTTTGCTGAGTGCATCGGTAGTGCACCCTGTATTGCACTCTATAAGTCGTTGATTCACATTGAGGAAAATATTCTCGGTGCATGAGTGCAAGAGTGCATACAAGGTACCCCTTGCATTGAACCATGCACCGAGAGAGTTCTTGGCTATTTTTGGTCTGGCTTATTCTTGTGATAATGCCCCGTGGAGTCCTTAGTGATCACACCACTTGACTTTGAACAGAGAACCTTGAGATGATTGAAGAGGCTTCTTCGTTTCATTCCCAAGCGCAACCATCCAGCTAAAGCTTGGTCGGTGGAGAACTCATTAGGAAGAGAGTCAAGCCACTCCTTGTTGATGTCACGAGTATCATTGGTCAAAGCGATTGCCTTCATGCGGTCATGAGTCTTGTCGAAATACTCCATGAGGCGAAGAGCACCTTGAAGAGAAGTAGCATCAACATGATCAAGATGTGATTCGCCTGCTGCCCATCGAAGAACCTGAAGGATGAGGACAAGACGAGGAAGGATACCATTAAGCGTCATCAGTCGGGTGTCAAGATCATCATCGTCAATGATGGAATTGATTTTCGTAGCATTCTCATTGTTCCAGGTGAAGAACATCTTTCGTGCTTCATCTGACAACTCCAGTGTCTTAGGCAAGATAAGAGGCGAGTTCTCTTTGTAGTCACACTTGATGGCGAGAGTCTTGTTTATAATCTCAGCCCACTTCTCACCATGGTTTGTGCCCTTAATGTCATCGTCAAAGCTCCACAATGGAACACTAAGGTTCTGAGGAGCAACGAAGAGAAAACGATCGGTAAAACCATTGATTGTGAACTCCGGAGTAAACAAGTCCTGAAGAAGTTTAGTCTGAATACCACCAATGATATTGATACAAGGCTGCTTGATAAGAATATGACTCTCTTCATCCTTACGAGTGTAGTTGATAGGACTTCCAGAGAAAACTGAGAGCAGATCCTCAATAAGCTTGTTCTCGGAGTTGTAACGTTTACGAGACTTGATAAGTGCCAAGAACTCATCAACAAGGATCACAATACCACGCTGATTGTAGTAATGACGCATGTACATTGTCTCAGGAGTAAAGTTACCAAGGACTGTCTGACAGATGTGAGGTTTCTCAACGGAAACGGTCTTACCTCCTTCGCTAATAGCTCGATGATAATCCTCCAATTCCTTTCGGAACTGGAGAGACATATCGATGTCATACTCACGGATTGGAGCATAGGCAAACGAATGTGCTGGTGTTTTACCGGAGCCGGGGCGACCGACAAGGATGAGGTAGAGGGCACAGTTCGTGTACCAATTGCTTTTAATGTGAATGCGATAAGAGTTGGCGAGTGCTGTGGCTACAGTAGAAAGCATGGCCACAGAGACAAACTCAAGGTTGAGACTGTCATAATGCACCGCATCAAGAATGATTTTCTTGACGGTTGCAGGGAATACATCGAGGGAATGCCACTATCACTGGCATGTTCCACCTCCATGCGGATGCTGTTACATATATCTAATGTATTCATACGCGTAAGGACTTATTATTAAGAAATAAAAATCCCAGTAACTTATTATGTTACTGGGATTTACTTATTTTTGATTAGCGTTTGTTAGCACTTTTACTTAACTTCCTCAAAGTCTGCGTCCTGTACGGTGTCATCAGATGAATCACCTTGGGTTTGCTGACTGTCACCTGCTTGCTGTGCACCGGCATTGAAGCCTGCGTCTGCACCGGGCTGTGCACCGCCAGCTTGGCTATACATCTGTGCGCTGGCAGCTTGCATTACGGTGTTGAGGTTATTGATGGCCGAGTCGATGGCGGCCACGTCGGCATTCTTGTGTGCATCCTTCAACTGTTGCAAAGCATTTTCGATGTTAGGCTTCTGGTCGGCTGGAATCTTGTCACCGTTGTCTTTCAAGAAGTTCTCAGTGGTGAAAATCATAGAGTCAGCCTGATTCATTTTGTCAACCTTCTCACGCTCAGCCTTGTCGGCAGCTGCGTTTTGCTCTGCCTCTGCCTTCATGCGGTCGATTTCCTCCTGGCTCAAACCTGACGAAGCCTCAATGCGAATCTTCTGTTCCTTGCCCGTTGCCTTGTCTTTAGCTGATACATTCAAGATGCCGTTGGCATCGATGTCGAAGGTAACTTCAATCTGTGGAACACCACGACGTGCCGGAGCGATGCCTTCAAGATTGAACTGTCCGATGCTCTTGTTCTGTGCAGCCATGGGGCGTTCGCCTTGTAACACATGGATGGTCACAGCCGTTTGATTATCCACTGCGGTAGAGAACGTCTCACTCTTCTTGGTAGGAATGGTCGTGTTGGCATCAATCAATTTAGTCATCACGCCACCCATGGTCTCAATACCCAGTGTCAGCGGAGTTACGTCAAGCAAAACGATGTCGCCCACGCCACTCTCTTTGTTCAAGATGGCTCCCTGTATGGCTGCACCTACGGCAACCACCTCATCGGGGTTCACGCCCTTTGAAGGCTCCTTGCCAAAGTAGTTCTTCACCAAGGTCTGTACGGCAGGGATACGGCTCGAGCCACCTACGAGAATCACCTCATCAATGTCTGACGTAGAAATCTTGGCATCTTTGATGGCATTCTGGCACGGAACCAGACACGCCTGAATCAAATCGTGTGCCAATTGCTCGAACTGTGCGCGCGTCAAGGTCTTCACCAAGTGCTTGGGCACGCCGCCCTCAGCTGAGATATACGGCAGGTTGATTTCAGTAGATGTGGTACTCGAGAGTTCAATTTTAGCTTTCTCAGCAGCCTCTTTCAAGCGTTGCATGGCCATCGGGTCTTTGGTGAGGTCGATGCCTTGGTCGGCCTTGAAATCCTTTGCCAGCCAATCAATAATCACCTGGTCGAAGTCGTCACCACCTAAGTGGGTGTCACCGTTAGTAGAAAGCACTTCAAACACGCCGCCACCAAATTCCAAGATGGAGATATCGAAAGTACCACCACCAAGGTCGAACACGGCAATCTTCATATCCTTGTGAGCCTTGTCCACACCGTATGCCAAAGCTGCGGCAGTAGGCTCGTTCACGATACGCTGAACGTTCAGTCCGGCAATCTCGCCAGCCTCTTTGGTTGCTTGTCGCTGTGAGTCAGAGAAGTAAGCCGGAACGGTGATTACCGCATCCGTCACCTCTTGTCCTAAATAGTCCTCGGCCGTCTTTTTCATCTTCTGAAGAACCATGGCCGATATTTCCTGTGGCGTATATTTGCGCCCATCGATGTCTATGCGTGGGTATCCGTTTTCGTCTACCACCTTGAAAGGCACGCGTTCGGCCTCTTTCTGGCACTGTGCATACGTTTCACCCATGAAACGTTTAATAGAGTACACCGTGTTTGTAGGATTGGTGATGGCCTGTCGCTTGGCAGGGTCACCTACCTTGCGCTCACCGTCTTTTACAAAACCAATGACCGAAGGGGTTGTACGTTTTCCTTCACTATTGGCAATAACCACTGGTTCATTGCCTTCAAATACAGAAACACATGAGTTTGTTGTTCCTAAGTCTATTCCAATAATTTTTCCCATAATATGTTGTTTTTTAGTTTACGAGTTTTTTAGTTTACGAGTTTACTAGTTGATAGTTCACAAGTAATACTGTTTATTTCAATACGCTGATATAAAAACAAATGTCATGCCAAAAAACAACATATTGGCTTGGGCTGACAAGAAACATGTCAACCTGTCACTTTGGCATTCTTACTGTCATATTGAGAAAATGCTGGTGAAGGGGGATGCGTCTACGCTGTCATCCTATTTTTGTCATGTGATAACCCATGGACTTCAGTTGCATGGCGGCACCCATCAAATATAATTGGTGCAGCGCTGCAATCACAGCCCGATAGGCATCTTCCGATCCTGGCGTGATGGATAGATGGTGCAGCAGGTTGTTGGTTCTGGCGGCACATTTGCCAACCGTGTCTTGCAATTGCTGGGCTTGTTCGGGGTTCAAAAGCAGAACTTTCTCGCGTATATAGTCGTCCATGTGGTCAAAATCAATGCGGTTGCGCAGATAGGTGTACAGGTTTTCCACCTTATTATATAGTTCCCAATCCTCGTCCCAGTATTTAGCCACGGCCATGCCCACATACATCATCCAGCCAAATACCACTGTAGGGTATTGGTTAAACTCTCGTACGGCATCGGGCATGTAGGCGTTGGCTATGTCGTACCATTTTCCTTCGATGTCGGGGGCATCCGGCAGGTGTTCGTCAACCTTGTCCAACCCGTGAAGGTAGGTGTATAGATCATGCTTGAAAATTGCTTCCGGTGTTTGTGAATTGTTGCTTGGGTGCATCATGTTTTTGTTCGTTGAGATTGAGTGGGGTGAGGGTCATCCTGTTTTGATGACCAGCTATCCAGCATGATTGTTTGTATCATGTCCATCATCATGCTGCCTGCAAAGGTAAACACTTATTGGGAAAAAACAAAATGCTGGTATGTCTTCTCACTTGAGACGACGTGGCCTGGCAAAGGAGCATCTTTCCCATGAACTGCCTTTAACGGATATGTCAAATTAAAAACCATATCATACCGCCTCAAGACGGGTTGATATGGTTAAATGATATGAAATAACTTCAGCCAGCTAAGGCTGTTCGTATCTCGACAAGGTCATGTTGCTCGGTCTTATCAGAATTTATAGGCAAGACCAGCAGAGATGACGCCTTGGTTGGTGTTTTTAATAATCTGGAATTTAACCTCTGCATTCAGGGCAAGCTTGTCTGTGAGGTCATATTGGAAACCACCACCAAGGTTAAGACCAAGGTTGCCGTCACTGTATGATTCGTTATTTCCTACAGTGATATTACCATCTGGCGTGTTGACTGTTTGAGTGAAGCCATCAACAGAACCGCGTAGGTAGGTAAGTCCTGCCAG